>JAQCHR010000247.1 GCA_027619655.1 Pseudomonadota bacterium | reverse complement strand
CCCGCCATAGCCGCCATCGCGGCGGGCAAAGGTCGTGTGCCGGACCCTGAAACAGGCGTCTCCGGACTTGGCATCCACCCCCGTCCGTTCGGTATAGATCAGGGCGCCCTTGCCCGGACCTTTGTCGACGATCCCGACGATCCGCGTCTGCGCTTCTATTTCCGCCGCCAGCGGCAATGGTTTCAGGAATTCCATTCCCTGTTCGGAATGCAACGCATGCTCCCAGTCGATGCCCGTATCGGGTTTGCGGATCCACAGGCCCGGATAGGCCAGGATCGCCGCCATGGTCGGAAAGACCTAGAGCTTTTCCGCCATCACGAACGGGATCTGGCGCTCATCAACGGGGTCGAATCCCAGCCCGATGCCCAGCGCATAAATCAATACGTCGCGCGGGTCATAAACATGCCGCACCACGGGAAATTCCCGCTGGATAAGGCGATCATAATCAATGGTCACTGGGGTACCTCTACGCGACAATGTGGTCAAACGCCACGCACACTAATATATTTCCGCGGCGGATAAAAACCGTCGCCCGAAAGAATGGGATCGATGCTGCTCCACAATCTGATACTGCATGCCGAGCGGACCAGCGCGTCCCGTCCCGCCATCATCGATGGCGCATCGGTGCGCGACTACCGGGAAACGGCGGCCCGTATTCGCCGGGCCGCAGCCGGACTGTCCGGTCTTGGCCTCGCGCCCGGAAAGCACGTCGCCATAATCGATGCCAATACAGCCAGCTTCTACGAGGCCTATTTTGCGCTGTCGCTTGCCGGATTGACGGCCGTTCCCGTCAACACGCGCCTTTCGCCGCCGGAAGTCCGTTTTGTGCTGGAGGACAGCGAATGTGCCGCCGTCCTGGTCGGCAAGGCAGCCGCCGGGCTGGCCGAAACGGGCGGCGACCGGCGCGTGCTCTCGCTGGGCGACGAACAGGACAGTGACTGGAACGACATGATCCGGTCCAGTGCCCCCCTGGAAACCCCGCGCGGGCCGCAGGACGAGGATTCCATCGCCCATATCTTCTACACAGGCGGCACCACGGGGCGGTCCAAAGGCGTCATGCTCAGCCACCGGAATGTCGTTTCATCGGCCATGAACAAGATCATGCTCGGCGGGTTTGCGCGTGACGATATCTGGCTGCATGCCGCGCCGATGTATCACCAGGCCGACGCCTGGGCCGTGCTTTCCTTTACCGCGCTCGGCGCCGGCCATGTCTTCATGCCCAGCTTCCACCCGGCCCGGACCCTGCATCTGATCGAAACGCTCGGCATCACGGGGGTTCAGCTTGTCCCGACCATGGTCTTCATGATGCTCGCCCAGCCGGATGCGGAACGTCGCGACCTTTCACGCATCCGCCGGATACTCTACGGATCGGCGCCGATGCCGACCGAGATGCTGAAACGTGCGGAACGCGGCTTTGGCAATGTCTTCCAGCATATCTATGGGTTGACAGAAGCGGCCGGAACCGTTGCCGCGACGCCGTGGCCCCCGATGCGCGGTGAGCGGGAGGACCCGCGAATGGCATCATGCGGCCAGCCGATTGCCGGCGTCGACATGCGTATCGCCGATGCGACCGGTCGCCTGAAACCGCCGGGCGAGATTGGCAGCATCCAGGTCCGCGGCGCGACAGTGATGCGCGGCTACTGGAAACGGGAAGCGGAAACGGCAGCGGCGTTTGTCGATGGCTGGCTCGATACGGGCGACCTGGGCCATATGGACGAAGACGGCTTTGTCTTCATCGCCGACCGGGCCAGGGACATGATCATTACCGGCGGCGAGAATGTTTACTCGACCGAAGTTGAAGATGTCCTCTACAGCCATCCGGACATTGCCGAAGCAGCCGTAATCGGAATACCCGACCCGAAATGGGGCGAAGCCGTCACCGCCGTCGTGACCCTGCGCGGGGGCGCCGACCTGACGGAACAGGCGCTTATCGATCATTGCCGGAAGCGCCTCGCGCGTTACAAATGCCCTAAATCCGTGCGGTTTCTGGATTCCCTGCCAAAGTCCGCCGCCGGCAAAATCCTGAAGCATCTGCTGCGCAACCCGGCGTAACCCGCCGCGCTACTGACTGGCCGCCCCCGCTTCCAGCGGTGCGACCAGCGGCACACCGGGGACCCTGATCCCGTCCGGCCGGCCGCCCGCCGTCCTGCCCTGGTGTTCGCCGGTGAAGTCTGCCGGCAGTGTTGGCCCGTCATTGCAGGCGAGCCACAGCCGCAGCAGATGGCGGCGTTTTTTCGGTTCGGGATGATCCTCATAGGCGGTACGGGAATGGGCGATCGAATGGTTGCAGACGAACTGCATGTCGCCCGGCGCCAGCACCATGTCCAGATGCAGCGCCGGGTCGTTTGCCAGCGCGTCGAACATGTCCATGGCCGCGACCTGTTCCGGGGTCAGGCGCGGCACGACATCCATCAGCTGCGCCTTGCGCACCGCGCTGCGCACATAGCTGCAGATGAGCCGCCCATCGGTCAGGTTGAACGGCGCCGTGCCGTAATAGGGCTTGCGGCCTTCCGGCACCTCGCCCCAGCGGGTGCGGTAGAGCGGCCGCATCAGCACCGCCGCCAGGTCGGGGCGGCGTTTGACCATTTCGTTATAGACCGTGGTGGTGGAAACGATCGAGGACAGGCCGCCGGTCCGGCTCGTCTGCAGGCAGAGCAGCCCGACCATGTCCGAACTGTCGGTATGGTACGGCAGGCGGGCGCTGGTCTGGTAGCCGCGGGCCAGCGGGTCGGCGTAGTCCAGCCCCAGATCCTTCACATGGCCCAGCACATGCCCCTTGCCGTTCTGGCTGACCGCCTCGCCCCAATGGGCGCCGATGCCCCAGAAGATGCGCGCGGCCTCCGCGATCGAATAGCGGTCAATCGGCAACCCGCGCAGCAGGAAGAACCCGCGGCCCTCCAGGATTTCCCGCCGGATCGCAGCCAGCCTGGCCGAAAGTGTCGGCAGCGGAAACGCCGCCCTGTCGATGGCCAGGATTCCGGTATCCCGGACCCCGGCCAGCGCAGTCTCGATCTCCGCGACCTCCGCCGCAGAGAACGTATAGGCCCAGTCGCCGCGCGCCGCCTGGTCGACGCCGCGCCAGGCCTGCGGCCCGCCGATCAGCGGAAGCGCTTCGCCGGGCGCCGGAACCGTATCGGGCATCAGGCGATATCCTTCATGGTGCGGGCACGGCGGCAATCGGTTCGCCGGTGATCGCGACCCGCAGCAGCTTGCGTTCATGGGGAAAGTAATCCGCGACCGGGTAGTGCAGGCAGTGGGCGTTTTCCCAGACGACCAGCGTGTCCGGCCGCCAGACCAGCCGGAAGCTGTATTCCGGGCGCTGGACATGGCGGTAGAGTTCGTCCAGCAGCGCTTCGCTTTCCGCCGGGTCCATGCCATCGACATAGCGCAGGTAGACCGGCGTATTGACGAAGAGGAATTTGCGGCCATTTTCCGGGTTCCAGCCGACCAGCGGGTGGCGGGTCTTGCGTTCCATCATCGCCTGAAATTCTGCATCGGTGTAGCGGCGCCTGGAATTCTGCGTTGGGCGGACCTGATGGATCGCCCATAGCGGCGCAATCCGTTCCTTCATTTCGTCGGACAGCCCGTCATAGGCGGATTCCAGGCTGGCAAACAGCGTATCGCCGCCGCATTCCGGCAAGGTTTTCGTGTACAGCGCCAATTTCGGCGCCGGGTCGGCGCGAAACGAATGGTCCATGTGCCAGAAATTGATCGTCTGTTTTTCGTTCGCCCGGATATGGATGACGCCGACATTGCGCGGATTGCCGTCGATGGGTTCCAGGTCCTCGTCCACCGGCTTGCCGAACAGATGCATGAACATGGCGAAGCGTTCCGGCGAAATTTTCTGGTCGCGGAACACGATGGCCTTGCGGTCGGTCAGGACCTGGCAGATATCCGCTTCCTGCGCCGGCGTCAGGTCATTCAGGTCGACCCCGCCGATTTCCGCACCCTGCAGCGGTGTGATCGGTCGCACGGTGATACTGCTGACTGCCATGCCGTTCCCTTCTCCCGTGAGAGACGCGTTGACACCGCCATCTTTGAGCGCGGGACGCCCGCCGTCAATGGATGGTGCAGACAGGGCGCGGTGAAATCGTCTACGCTTTGCCAATCGCATTTCGCATCCCCGGGAGAATGCTGCCGTGAAAATCGCCCTGCCGGACCTCGTGTCCAATTCCTATTTCCCCGCCATCGCGGCCATCGAGCTAGGTTTCTTTCGCGCGGAAGGACTCGACATGGAACTCGAGCTGATCCACCCGGTCCCCGCGACATTCGAGGCGCTGCGCGACGGCAAGGTCGATTTCGTGGCCGGCTCCGCCCATGGCCCGCTCTGGGCCTTTCCCGGCTGGGCCGGATCGAAGGTGGTGTGTTCGCTGTCGCAGGGCATGTACTGGTTCCTCATGATGCGCGCCGACCTGAAGGTCGCGCGCGGCGACCTGTCGGCGCTGCGCGGGCGGCGCATCGTCGCGGCAGGCGGCGTCGACCTGGGCTTTCGCGGTCTGCTGCAGGAAGCCGGCATCGATACGGCGGTCGAGGGCATCGAGATCGGCCCCCTGCCCGGCGGCGTGCCGCAGGGCGTATCCTTCGGCGTGGCCGCGGTCGATGCGCTGGCCGCCGGAACTGTTGACGGGCTGTGGGCCAACGGCATGGCGGCGGAGAAAGCGGTGACGAGCGGCGTGGCGAGCATCGTGCTGGACGTCCGGCGCGGCGACGGCCCGCCCGCTGCCTTCCTTTTCACCCAGCCCGCGCTGGTCACCACCGACCGGCTGATCGCCGAACAGGCGGATGCGGTCGCCGCCGCCGTGCGCGCCATCGTGAAGACACAGAAGGCGTTGAAGGCGGACCCGGGCCGCGCCACAGAAGTCGCCGAAAAACTGTTCCCGCCGCTGGAGGCCGGGCTGATCCGCCGGCTGATCGAACGCGACCTGCCCTATTACGACCCGGCGGTTACCGAGGAATTCACGACCGGCATGAGCCGCTTCGCGCAGATGATGGGCATGACCGATGCGCCGGTGCCGCATGACGACATCGTCGCCTCGCAGTATCGCGACCTCTGGAAGGGCTGAGCCGGCCATGGCTGCCAAAGTCACCCATATGGAAACCGACGTGCTGGTGGTCGGGTCGGGCGGGGCCGGCATGTATGCCGCCATCGCCGCGGCGCGCGGCGGCGCACGGGTGCTGCTGCTGGACAAGAGCCTGGTCGGGCGCGGCGGCGCGACGATCATGGCGCAGATGACCGTCGCGGTGGCGATGGGCGAACAGGCGCCGGATCACTGGACCCGCCATCATGCCGACACGCTGGCCGCCGGGCGCGGGCTGTGTGACGAGGAGCTGGCCGCGCTGCTGTGCCGCGAGGGACCGGACCGGATCCGCGAAATGGACGAATGGGGAGTCGGCTGGACACGTGAGGACGGGCACCTGAAACAGGTCATGGCGCCGGGCCATGACGGGCCGCGCTGCGTCTTCGTCGATTTCCTCAATACCGGCCCGGCCGTGGCAAAGACCCTGCGCGGCAGGGTCGCGAAGACCGACGGCATCACCCGGATCAGCAACCTGTCGGTGACGTCGCTGGTTACCCATGGCGGGCGCGTCACGGGCGCAGTCGCGCTGGACCTGGCCGCGGGAAAGCCGGTCACCATCGCCGCCGGCGCGGTGATCCTGGCGGCGGGCGGGCTGACCGGGCTGTACCGGCGCAACAGCGCCTCGGTCAATATGCGCGGCGAAGCCTATGCGCTGGCGCTGGACGCCGGGGCCTCGCTGATCGACATGGAATTCGTGCAGTTCTTCCCCATCGGCCACCTGGCCCCGCGCCTCGTCGGCATGGACCCGATCATGTGGGATCCGTTCCGTTACAAGCTGGGCGGGCGGCTGCTGAACGGCAATATGGAAGAATTCATCCACAATTACGGCGCCACCGATTCCGGCACCTACACCGCGCCGCGAGACGTCACTTCCTACGCCATCGTCAAGGAGGTCGCGGCCGGGCGCGGGTCGCCGCATGGCGGCGCGTATCTGAGCTTCGAACATATCGGCGAAGCGGCGCTGCGCGCAGCCTTCGGCCCGGTTATCGACCGGCTGGCG
>JAQCHR010000246.1 GCA_027619655.1 Pseudomonadota bacterium | reverse complement strand
TTCGCCGATTGTCTGCATGTCAATTGATCCCTCTCGTGACGCCATTGCTTTCATTTGCTGGCCGCACGATTGCCTACGCCGCCAGGAGGGTCAACTGTTTCACGCGATATTGCAGGGCCGGCACTGCGCCGGATACGGCGTATCGGCGCAACGCGGGGGCGGGTATTCCCGCCCCCGCTGGCTAATCGCGTGTTACGCCGCCTTTTCGCCGACAACGCCCTCGACAGCCTTCCGGGCGCGGGAGGACAGCGATTTGGGCGAGCCGGTTTCGATCTGGATCGTTCTCGGCTTCATCGCCTCGGGAATTTCATGCTTCAGGTCGATGACCAGCAGGCCGTTCGACAGGCTGGCATCCGTTACCTTCACATGATCGGCAAGCTGGAACTCGCGGACGAAATTGCCGGCGCCAATACCCTGGTGCAGGTAGCGGACATCGGAAGTCTCTTCCGGTCGCTTGCCCGTCACCTTCAGGTTCTGTTCGCGCACCTCGATCTCCAGGGCGTCTTCGGCGAACCCCGCGACCGCAATCGTGATACGGTACCGGTCCTCACCCACCGCGACAATGTTGTAGGGCGGAAACGTCGTCGTTGCCGCGCCTGCCTTGGTGGTGGCGTCCATCATGCGCGCCAGCCGGTCGAAACCGATGCTGGAACGGAAAAGCGGGGAAAAATCGTAGCTCGTCATGGTTTACATCCTCCGTTGTGAGCAATGCAAAGAGCCCAAATGGCTCAACCCGATATTACTGTGGCGGACCCGTAGCGGCATCCGCACGGCAACAGGTTGGAAGGCAAAAAAACGCCTTCAAGAGGAAAATCGAAAAATTTTTGCGCCTCTTGAAGACGCCCGAGCAGAAATTATATTGCGTGCCATCAGCGGCGGGAGCCAGTTGAGCCCCCTGCTGATCCGATGAAACACCGCAGTCATTTCTGGACGCAGTCAGTGTAGGAGTGATTCAAATGAGCCTTTTGCAGCAGACCGTAATCGACCGGTTATGGACGAAATACGAGCATCGCTTCGGCCACCCGCCGCCCATCGCATCCGCGACCTTCGAAGAAGCTATTTCCGAGATTCGCCTGGCGCTCAATAGACGCGAATCCGGGCAGGGAGCCTATTGCCACAACGACATCGGCAATTCCGACGGCAGGCCCATCCAGGCGCCGTGACGTCTCCTGCCGGGCAGCGCCGATACAGAAATGAAAAGCGGCCGCCGGCACACCGTTCCGGTGCGCGGGCAGCCGCCGTTTAGCGATTTTCTTTAAGGGGTTTCAGCCGCCTTCCAGCTTGGGAATGAAGAAGATTTCACTGCCATCGCGTATCGACTGGAAATAGGCCGTATTCTCGTGGATCTGGCCATCGATGGCGACCGAGGTCTCTTCTTCGAGATGCGTGCCGAGCCCCGGGAATCGGTCATCAAGCTGTTTTATGATGCCCCGGAAATTCTTGACCTGCAGGTCGAATTCCTTTTCGCCATTGGTGTACTGGTGACTGAACCCGTCCGAGAATACGATATGAACGCGAACGGGCGCAGCCATGATCCTAAAGCTCCGCTTCGGCGCGGTTATCGAGCGCGTCGAGAAGTTTCGGCGGCGACATGGGCAGTTCGGTCATGCGCCGGCCCACCGCATTCGCGATCGCGTTCGCGATCGCAGCCATCGGCGGGCAGATGCAGACTTCACCGACGCCCTTGACGCCGAACGGATGGTTCGGGTTCGGCACCTCGACCAGAATCGGTTCGATCGCCATCGGCAGATCGGACGCCACCGGGATACGGTAGTCGAGGAAGCCGGCATTCGAGAGACGGCCCTTGTCGTCGTAGATATACTCTTCGTTCAGCGCCCAGCCGATGCCCTGAACGACACCGCCCTGGATCTGCCCCTCAACATAAGCCGGGGAAATCGCCGTGCCGACATCCTGAGCTGCAACAAAGCGCAGGATCGTGACCTTGCCGGTTTCCGGGTCGACTTCGACATCGCAAAACTGGGTGGCGAACCCGGGCGCCTGGCCCCCGGCATTCACCGCACCGCTGGCGCCGATCGGGCCGCCGGTCGCACCGGCCTTGGCCGCGATTTCACCGTAGGACAACGGTTCGAAATCGCCGACATTGTGGCTGGCGGGCTTCGCCTTGCCTTCTTCCCATATGACGCCTTCGACATCGACATCCCAGATCATCGCCGCGCGGGCGCGCAGCTCGTCGATCACCTTGTCGCAGGCCTGGATAACGGCCAGGCCGGTCGCGAAGGTAACGCGCGAGCCGCCCGTCACATGGGTATAGGGAACCGAGGTCGTATCGTTGACCGTGGCCCGGACCTGGCTGTAGTCGATGCCGAGCGTTTCCGCTGCCATCGCCGCCATGGACTGGCGCGAGCCGCCGACATCCACGCTACCGGTTGCAACCGTAGCCGTACCATCGGTGTTGACGAAGACCGTTGCGCCCGATTCACCGGCGCCGTTGAACCAGTAACCGGAGGCGACGCCACGGCCCTGATTTGGCCCGAGTTTCGCCTTGTAGCCCGGATGATCCATGCAGGCCTGTAGCGTTTCCGCATAGCCCTCATGCGCAAGCTTCGGCCCGGCGATATTTGCCGTACCGATATGCGCCGCGTTCTTCATGCGCAGTTCCAGCGGATCCATGCCGATCTTCTTGGCCAGGATATCGATGACGCTTTCGACCGCGAAGGCCGCCATCGGCGAGCCCGGCGCGCGATACGCCGCCGCCTTCGGCCGGTTGCAGACGACGTCGAAGCCGACCGCATGCTGGTTCGCGATATTGTAGGGTGCGAATGCGCACAGGCAGCCGTTCATCACCGGCGAACCCGGGAAAGCGCCGGCCTGGAACCGGAATACACCCTGACCGGCCGTGATCGTCCCGTCCTTCTTGATGCCCATTTTGATCGACATGGACGTGCCTGAGGTCGGGCCCGTCGCCTTGAAGATTTCGTCGCGCGACATGACAATCCGCACCGGATGCCCGGATTTCTTGGACAGCGCCATCGCCACCGGTTCAACGTAGACGACGGTCTTGCCGCCGAATCCGCCGCCGATTTCCGCCGGGTTGACCTTCAGGTCCGCCAGCTTCATGCCGACGATCTTGGCGGTCAGGCCGCGAACTACGAAGTGGCCCTGGCTGGAACTCCAGATTTCACCCTGGCCATCGGCATCGTAGCGGGCCAGGCAGGAATGCGGTTCGATATAGCCCTGGTGAACGGCCGCTGTCTTGAAGTCCTTCTCGACGATAATATCCGCGTCCTTGAAGCCGGCTTCGACATCGCCCAGCGAGAATTCGAGCTTCTTCGAAACATTCGACGGCTTTGTCGGCGCCGGTTCGATACCGCGCGTGATCATGTCCTCGAACAGAAGCGGCGCATCTTCCTGCATCGCGAAATCGACGTCGATGGCGTGTGGCAGAACTTCGTAATCGACCTTGATCAGCTTGCAGGCAGCAGCAGCCGTAGAGGCGTCGATCGCGGAAACAGCCGCGACCGCATGACCTTCATACAGCACCTTTTCGCGCGCCATGATGTTCCGGGTCACGTGCCAGAAATTGACCGCGACGCGTTCCGGGCCGATGTAATCGAACTTCTGCTCCGGGAAATCCTGCGCCGTCATGACCGCCTTCACGCCCGGCAATGCTTCGGCTGCCGATGTATCGATCGACTTGATCCGCGCATGCGCGTGCGGGCTGCGCAGGATCTTGCCATACAGGGTTCCCGGCAGGGTGTAGTCATTGCTGTATTTGGCGGTGCCGGTCACTTTCGGAATGCCGTCCGGGCGAATATGGTCGTGGCCAATCGACTTGTACGGCTTCTTGATCTCGTTCATGTTTGCTTTTCCTTCAAAAGAAGTAACCTCGCCTCATCGGCGCGATCACGAAAAAAAATCTGCCAGGCGCAGGCATTGCTGCCCTGACGTCCTGCATAACGTACCGGCCGGGAGTAGAACGTTCATAATCTGAGCCACAGTCTACCTTTGCGGGAAATGGGGACGCAAGCCGTATTCCCCTGAATTCTCTCAGAATTGGGATGCTCGCATCCATTTCCAGCCCGGTTTGCGCCTGACAAACTCCGTCGCCGTGTCAACGTTCCACAAGTTAAGTTATGTGCCCAAGATGCGTGAGCAAGCCCATTCGGCTAAAATTTCCGATACCGGCGCAATCGTGACAGCGCCACGAACTGGGTTATAGTCGCGTGTGTCATATTTTCCTAAATTGGCAGCAAGTGGCCCGCGAGCCACACGCCGCCCTCGACCATTGACCGGCTTTCCGGGAAAAGCGGCAACGTCATGACGGCGGCGACCGCGGATCCCGGCGCCGAAACGGCGGATTCGCGCCGATATCTGATTCTGGGCACCGTCACGCTGTCGACGCTGCTGTTCGCCATGACGACGACCAACTCCTATGTCGTGCTGCCGCAGATGCAGGGGTCGCTCTCCGCCACCCAGGACCAGATCGCCTGGTCGGTCACCTTCAACCTGATGGCAACCGCCGTGATGACGCCCATGTCCGGCTGGCTGGCCAACCGTTTCGGTCGCCGGGCCATCATGCTGTACTGCGTTACCGGGTTTTCCATAGCCTCGGTGCTGTCCGGCACCGCCACGACGCTGGAATCCCTCATCGCATTCCGCATTGCCCAGGGGGTTCTCGGCGCGCCTATTGTGCCCCTGTCCCAGGCCATCATCCTGAACACCTTTCCGCGCAGCCAGCACGGGCTGGCAACGGCGATCTGGGGCCTGGGGGTCGTCTGCGGCCCTGTGATCGGCCCGACGATCGGCGGCTTTGTTGCGGAGGAATACACCTGGCGCTGGGTCTTTTTCATGACGGCCCCTATCTGCATGCTGGCAATCTTCCTGGTCTACGTCTTCATTACCGACAACCGGCGCAACCTGGGCACGCGGCTGGACTGGACCGGGTTTCTAGCGCTGTCCATCGCCATTGCCGCCTTCCAGCTCATCATGGACCGGGGTGACCGGCTGTACTGGTTCGACTCGCTGGAAATTATCCTGGAAGCGTCAATCGCCGCTTTCGGACTGTATGTTTTCGTCGTCCACACCCTGACCACCGACAAACCCTTCCTGCCCCCGCAATTGCTGCTGGACCGGAATTTCGCGCTGGGACTGTGTTTCGCCTTCGCCTTCGGCGCCCTTTCCTTTGTGCCGATGATCCTGATTCCGCCGTTGCTGCAGGATTTGCGCAGCGTTCCCGACTCGGTTGTCGGCATCGTGCTGGCCTCGCGCGGGATCGGCAGCATCATCGGCAATTTCACGGTCGTCGCGATGGGCCGGATCGATCCGCGCATCGGCCTCACCATCGGATTCGGAAGCCAGGCTCTCAGCGGGCTGCTGATGGCGCAATACGACCTGGACGTCACGATCTGGAACGCGATGTGGACCAGCGCCTTCCAGGGGTTCGGTAACAGTTTTCTGTGGGTGCCCCTGACCGTCCTGACATTCGCGACGCTGCAGCCCCGGCAGATGGGCGAAGCGACGGCCGTTTTTCACCTGATCCGCAATCTGGGCAGCGCGATTTTCATCTCGATTTGCGTTGGCGCCGTCGTCCATTATTCCAGCGTCAACTACGCTGTCATCTCGGAGCATGTTTCGCCCTTCAACGAGGTCTTCCAGTACCCCGGCATCGCGGGCGCCTGGAGCCTGGACGGCCTGAGCAGCCTGTCCCGGATCGGCGACGAGGTCCAGCGGCAGGCAGCGATGATCGGCTATACCAACGCCTTTTACCTGTTTTCCGCCGTCGCGGCCGCCGTTATCCCATTCATATTCCTGCTGAAACGGCCCGTGCAGTCGGACTGATGCGATATCGGTCCCTATCGGAAGCCGGTCACTTCAAACAACAGCGGACGACACTGACCCGGCAGGCCATTCATTGACCATCGCCCGTATTTCGCCATAGACCTCCCGCCAGTCCGGCGCCCCGGCAAACAGAGTATTGTCTTCGGCAATTCTTGCCGCCAGCACGTCGGGTTCCTCGTCGGCCAGCAAGCCCGAAGCCATGGCCTGCCAAAGCCCGTCATCCGGCAAGGCGCGCAGCAAAACCGGCATTTCCTCGGCCATCTCGCGCAACAAGTGTGCCACAATTTCGAGACGATTCATGACC
>JAQCHR010000245.1 GCA_027619655.1 Pseudomonadota bacterium | reverse complement strand
GGAAATCTTCGGCGCGGACGCGCTGGCGCTGAAGCGGGGCGAAGTCGCCCTCGCGGTCAAGGGCCGCAAGACCCGTGTCATCAACCTGAAGAACGCCTAGAGCCGGTCATGCCGGCTGTCCGTATACGGGGCATCCTCATACCGGGCATCCTCGCGCTCCTGACCGGCGCGGCAAGCGCCCTTGCCGAATCGGCCCCACCGGCCCTGTCCTTTCCGGTAGACTGCGACATCGGCCGGACCTGTGCGCTGCAGAAATATGTCGATCATGACGCGGGCGAAGGCTACCGAGATTACCGTTGCGGCCCGCTGGCCAGCGACCGCCACGACGGAACAGATATCCGCCTCAACGATATCCACGCCATGGAACGCGGCGTCGCGGTCATCGCCGCCGCCGACGGAATCGTCGTCGATACGCGCGAGGGCATGCCCGACGTCAACGTGAAACTGGTCGGCGAAAACGCCGTCACCGACCGCGGGTTGGGCAACCGCGTGGTCATCCATCATGGTGACCGCTGGTTGACCGTTTACGCCCATCTGCGGCGGGACAGCGTCGCGGTCAAGAAAGGCGACCGGGTCCGGAAGGGGCAGGTACTGGGCCAGATCGGCCTGTCGGGACTGAGCGAATTTCCCCATCTGCATTTTTCCGTGCGGCACGGCCCGTCGGTGGTCGATCCGTTCACGGGCGAAGCGCCGCATGCGGGCTGCGATGCGGGCGCCGCCCCGCTGTGGACGCCCGAAACCCTGGCCCGGTTGGCCTATGTCCCCAGCTTCATCATGGGGAGCGGCTTCGCGACGCGGCCCATGGCCAGCATTGCCCTGCAATACGGATTGTACGATCAGGACGTCCTGCCGCGGCAGCATGGCAGGCTGTATTACGGCGTGTTCGCCGCCGGCCTCTACCCGGGCGACAGTTACCGCTTTTCCCTGCGCGATGAACGCGGCCAGATACTGGCGGACAGCGCCGGCGAGGTATCGCGCCTGCGCGGCGTCGAATTTTTCGTCCTGCCGCACGAAACGCAAAGCCCCCTTCCCGCCGGCCGGTACGACGCGCGGTTTACGCTGACCCGCATGCAGAACGGCCAGCAATCCACGATTCTGGAAGCGGCCCGGTCGGTCCTGCTGCGATAGGGATCGCGAACCGCGACCGCTATTTCCCGTTTTTTACCAGGGGCGGTTCGGCGGACTTCCTGTACTCGACCTTCGGCGCGCAGTTCAGGGAGGTCGCCAGGGACTCGAAACGCCGTTGCACCACATCGCCCTCCAGAACGGCCGCATGGTCCGGCAATTCCAGGATCAACGCATCGCCCTCGCGCCGGACGGAAGTCTGCTGCAACAGGGAAATGACGCCGCCCGATACGGTATAACCGAGCCGCATGGCGAGCCCCGTCGCGCGAGCGCGGTCGGATTCGGCATCGTCCAGCAGGGAGCGCAGGAAGCGGTCATACAACTGGTCGCGCACCCGCGCATGCCGCGACGCCACCGACAGGCCCAGATACGCGCGCCCCGCATGATCGACGCCGACCAAGGGGTAGCGCAGGATTCGCAGCAGGGCGTGCTCCACCCGGTAGTCCGGATGTTCCGACCATTCCAGGTCGGCCAGCAGGCAGGCCGCGCGGCGCAATTTGCCTTCGCGCTCGTTTTCGCCGGGGAAGACCGGGGACATCCAGCGATACAGGGCTTCGCCATCGGCGGTCGCCCGGCCGGTCCGCCACGCAAGATCCCGCGCCGTCGCAATCAGCGGGTCCTCCTTTCTGAGGCGCTTCGACAGCCGGTCATAGATGCATCCCTCGCGCAGACCGTAGGCGGAAAACACCACCTGTGTAACGCCGGAGCGCGACACCAGGCTTTCAAGCATCTCGGCGGCAAACGGCAGGCTTTCGGCACGGCGCTTCGACAGGCCCGGTACCTGGCGCAGCGAATCCTGGCTGAGATGCGAAATCAGTTCCGCGAAATCCAGGGCGTCACGGCGGCTGATCCGGTATTCATGCGCCACCAGAAGCGGATATTTTGTATAATTCATATGCACCCGCGCGAGCGCGCGCCACGCCCCGCCAACCGCATAGAACGTGCCGCCCTTTGCGTTGCCGATCCAGTCCAGCGTATCGAAATTGCGATTGATCAGTTCCTCGGAATTGATATTGCCTTCGGCCAGCCGGATCGGCCCGATGGGCAACGTGACCTGTTCCTTCAATTCGCCCTTGATCATTCGTACAAGTTCAACGCTGGCGCCGCCGAGATCGGCCATGAACCCGTCGGCATCGGGAAAGGCGGAATGGACGCCCAGCGCGGAAAGCCGCGCTTCTTCCTCGCCCGGGATCGTTTTAACGTGCAGGCCGCTTTCGGCAGCCACCCTGTCGATGAATTCAGGGCCGTCGGTCGCCTCGCGGACCGCCGCGGTCGCGACGGCGACGACATTGACGACGCCCATCGCCGCGGTCAGCGCCGCGAAACGGCGCATGCTTTGCAGCGCCATCGCGACCCCTTCGGGATGCAGTTGCCCCGTCGAATCCAATCCTCGGCCCAGCCCGCAGGATACCTTTTCATTGAAAACCGGAATGGGCACCCGCTTGGTTTCGTCAAAAACCACCAGCCGTACCGAATTTGAGCCGACATCGATGACTGCGACGGGTTTGCCCCTCGCCGAATGGCTCGCCATCCTGCCTTTGGAGAGGACTCCCGGCACGTATTCAGCTCTCGCCGGACATGCTGGGAATAGCGGGCGGCGCATCGGACAGGGTATGCCCCCGGCCCGACAGGCTGGGATTGGTCATGAAATACTCATGCGCCGAAAACGCATCAGCCGCCGCCTTGACGCGCCGGTACGTTCCGTCCGACGTCATGACCCAGCTTTGCCGCTCGTCCTTCAGGGTCGCCACCATGATCTGCTCCAGGACCTGCTCCTTCACCGTCGGGTTATCCACCGACCAGAAGGATTCGACCCGCCGGTCCAGGTTGCGGGGCATCCAGTCCGCCGATGACAGGAAGACCGAAGCGTTGGCGGACGGCAGTTGTTCGCCATTGCCGAAACAGGCGATCCGGCTGTGCTCCAGAAACCGGCCAACGACGCTCTTGACCCGGATATTTTCCGACAGCCCCTTGATCCCGGGCCGCAGGCAGCAGATGCCCCGCACGACCAGGTCGATCTGCACACCCGCCATGCTGGCCCGGTACAGCGCATCGATGATCCCCGGATCGACCAGCGAATTCAGCTTCACCCAGATGCTGGCCGGCCGGCCCGCCAGGGCATGGGCGACCTCCCGCGCGATAAGGTCCTCGAGCGTCGAACGCAGCGTCAGCGGCGCAATCGCAATTTTTTCAAGGGAGCCCGGCTCGGCATATCCGGTGACGTAGTTGAACAGTCGCGAGGCGTCGCGGCCCAGCGCGGGGTCGCAGGTGAAGAAACTGAGATCGGTGTATATCCTGGCGGTCACCGGATGATAATTGCCGGTTCCCAGATGAACATAGGTGACAAGCTTCCCCGCCTGGCGGCGCACCACCATCGATACCTTGGCGTGGGTCTTCAGATCAACGAAGCCGTACACCACCTGCGCGCCGGCGCGTTCCAGATCGCGCGCCCAGCGGATGTTGGCCTCCTCGTCGAAGCGGGCCTTGAGCTCGACCAGCGCGGTGACCGACTTGCCCGACTCTGCCGCTTCGATCAGCGCCTGCACGATGGGGGAATCATCCGATGTCCGGTACAGGGTCTGCTTGATCGCCACAACGTCCGGGTCGCGCGCCGCCGTCCGCAGGAACTGGACGACCACATCGAAACTTTCATAGGGATGATGGACCAGAATGTCCTTCGCGCGGATCGCGGCAAGGCAATCGCCATCGAATTCCCGGATCCGATCCGGGAAGCGCGGCTCGTAACGCTTGAACTGCAGGTCCGGCCGGTCGCTGGTGATGAGCTGCCCCAGATCCGCCAGCGCCAGCAGTTCATTGATCGGGTAAACATCGGATTCGCTGGTCTCGAACTGTTCGACGATGAACCGGCGCAGTTTTACCGGCATCGTCGCGTCGACCGTCAGTCGGATCACATTGCCGCGGCGCCGCTGCTTGAGCGCCGTTTCGAAGGTCAGGACCAGATCTTCCGCTTCTTCGTCGATTTCCACCTCGCTGTCCCGCAGCACCCGGAACACGCCCTGCTCCGTGCTGGCGAATCCGGGAAACAGGTGATCGAAGAACAGCGGCAGCACCTTCTCCATGGGAATGAACCGGACCGCTTCGCCGGGCAGGCGGACAAAGCGGACAATCTTCTGCGGTAACGGCACCAGCCCGCGCCGCACCCTGCCATCCCGCAGGCGGCGCAGCTCCAGCGCCAGGCAGAGCCCGCCATTGGGGATGAAGGGAAACGGGTGCGTCGAATCCACGGCGAAGGGCGTCAGCGCCGGATAGACGCGCTCCATGAACCATTCTTCCAGCCATTTGTATTCCGCCGCGGTCAGCTCGTCGGCCGTAATGACGTCGATCCCCGCCGCGCGCATCTTCTTGCGGATACCGCGCCAGCATTCCTGCTGCGCGGCAATCAGCTGCCCCACCTCCGCGGTAATCGCCGTGAGCTGCTGCGCCGGCGTCAGCCCGTCCTGGCTGGGGATCGTCACCGCCGCAGCCACCTGCCCCTTGAGACCGGCGACGCGCACCATGAAGAATTCGTTCAGGTTGGCAGCGGAAATCGCTAGGAACCGCAAACGCTCCAGCAACGGATGCCGGCTGTTACGCGCCTCGTCGATCACGCGCCAGTTAAACTGCAGCCATGACAGTTCGCGGTTCAGGAAGCGATCGACGGAATCCAGACCGGGTTCCGTTCTGGCCGCGCCCGCCATCTGCATAACATTATCGGTCAACACGAAGCTCCCGCCGACGATATCGCCGGCATTATAGCGTTAATCATAAATAATTCCGTAACATCCTGAAACAATGAATATTTCAAAAGAGGTAACGGCGAATACTGGTGTGCCTGTGTTTCCACTGTATTTCGAAGATCCGGATCGTCGAATGTCCCGATACGAAACGACCGGGCGACACCACGCAAGGCGTCGCCCGGCCGCAAACGAATGGTGTCGTGCGGCGGATGCCGCCGGCCGGATCAGAACGACGCGTTGAACCCGCCGCCATCCATCAGCACATTCTGCCCGACGATAAAGCCGGCATGGGTGCCGCACAGGAAGGCGCAGGCCTCGCCGAATTCATACGGGTAACCGACCCGGCCCGCCGAGGTGGCATCCTCACGGACCTTCAGTGTCGCCTCATAGGTAGTGCCCGCGCGCTTGGCTGCCAGCCCCACATTGGTGCGGAACCGGTCGGTATCGAACGGCCCCGGCAGCAAGTTGTTGATTGCCACATTGTGTTTCGCAACATTGCGCGACAGCCCGCCCAGGAATCCGGTCAGCCCGGAACGGGCGTCGTTGGCCAGGCCCAGCACCTCGATCGGCGACAGCACCGCCTGCGAGGTGATGTTGACGACACGGCCGAACTTGCGCTCGATCATGCCGTCGATGGTCGCCTTGATCAGGAAGATCAGCGTCAGCATGTTGGCATCCAGCGCCTTGATCCAGTCCTCACGCTCCCAATCGCGGAAATTGCCCGGCGGCGGGCCGCCTGCATTGTTGATCAGGATATCCGGATTCGGCAGCGCCTTCAGTACCGCCGCCTGGCCTTCCTTCGTGGTGATATCGCTGGCCACCGCCGTGACTTTCGCGCCGGAATCCTGGCGGATTTCCTCGGCCGTCGCCTCCAGTGTCTCCGCCGTTCGGGAGTTGATGACCAGTTCGACCCCTTCGCGTCCGAGCGACATGGCGCAGGCTTTTCCCAGCCCCTTGGACGCCGCACAGACAATCGCCTTGCGGCCCGCAATCCCCAGATCCATCCTAATCTCCGTTTCTCACGTCGTTGATCTTCGTTAAAATATTACGCGCCATCGGCACGGTGATTCGCTTCTGTTCCGCGAGCGCCTGCCGGTCCAGCGCCGCCACGAGCGCGTGCATGGCCGGAAAACTGCGCTCCATCCTTGCAAGCAGATAGGTTAGCACATCCGGTCCGACAGGAAGCTGGCGATCGGCAAATAATTTGACCAGCACCGCGGCAAGCAACGTGTCATCCGGGCGCCCGACGGCAATGGCGGG
>JAQCHR010000244.1 GCA_027619655.1 Pseudomonadota bacterium | reverse complement strand
TTGCCCCCTAAATCAGGGGACGCTGATCCAACGTAGCGAAGGGCGCGAGCTATGGCCGAGTATGACTACGACCTTTTCACGATAGGCGCGGGTTCGGGAGGCGTTCGGGCGAGCCGGATCTCGGCGAGCTATGGCGCGCGTGTCGCCGTCGCCGAAGAGCGCTACCTGGGCGGAACCTGCGTCAATGTCGGCTGCGTACCCAAGAAGCTGCTGGTCTATGCCTCGCATTTTTCAGAGGATTTCGAGGATGCCGCCGGGTTTGGCTGGACTGTCGGCGTGCGCAGTTTCAAATGGTCGAAACTGATCGAAAACAAGAACCGGGAAATCGAGCGGCTGAACGGCATCTACGAGCGCATGCTGGGAAATGCCGGCGTCGAGATATTCAGAGGCACCGCGACCGTCGTCGATCCGCATACGGTTTCGATCAATGGCAAGACGGTTACGGCGAAGTATATTCTGGTGGCGACCGGCGGATGGCCTGTGGTGCCGGATATCCCCGGCAAGGAACACGCCATTACATCGAACGAGGCGTTCTTCCTTGAATCGCTTCCGAAACGGGTCCTCATGGTCGGCGGCGGTTATATCGCGGTCGAATTCGCCGGTATTTTCAATGGTCTGGGTTGTGACGTTACCCAGTTGTATCGCGGGCCGCATTTCCTGCGCGGGTTCGACGACGATGTCCGCAATTTCCTGGCCGGGGAAATGCGCAAGAAAGGTGTCGACCTGCGCTTCAACGCCAATATCGCCCGGATCGTCAAAAAGGGTGATGTCTATCTGGCGGAACTGGAAGATGGAACGGAGATCGAAACCGACCTGATCATGTATGCCACGGGCCGGGCGGTAAAATCCCGCGGTATCGGTCTGGAGGAAGCCGGCGTCGAACTGGCGCCGAACGGGGCCATCAAGGTCGACGATTATTTCAAGACCTCGGTCGATTCCATTTATGCCCTGGGGGATGTCATAGATCGTGTCGCGCTGACCCCTGTCGCGATTGCGGAAGGCATGGTGCTGGCCGGAAACCTGTTCAAAAACCAGTCGCGCATGGCGGATTACGAGGATATTCCGACCGCTGTCTTCAGCCAGCCCAATATTGGCACGGTGGGATTGACCGAGGCACAGGCGCGCGAAAAATACGGCGCCGTGGACATTTACGCGTCTTCCTTCCGGCCCATGAAACACACGCTGTCCGGTTCAGATGAGAAGACGTTCATGAAACTGGTTGTTGATCGCGCCAGCGACAGGGTCGTCGGATTTCACATGGTGGGTCCGGATGCCGGCGAAACCACGCAGGGGGTCGGCATCGCGCTGAAATGCGGCGCCACCAAGGCGCAGTTTGACGCGACCATTGGCATTCATCCGACAGCGGCCGAGGAATTCGTGACCATGCGGGAAAAAGTACCGGATGATGCTGGCAGGCAGGCGGCTGAATAACCCGGTGCCGCCAAACGCATCGTATTTGTACTTCGCGATGCGTTATGGCAGGTTTGTATTGTCATATTCGTAAAAGGAGAAGTGTCGAAATGCCCCATGTCCGCTATATCGACAAGACGCGTGAATATTATAAGGCGCAGGGTTATGAGAAACCTTACCGCTGGGCGCATTTCGACGATGTGCCGTTTGCGCCCCTGAAAAAGCCGCTTTCGGAATCGCGCCTGGCGCTTGTATCGACCAGCGAGGTCGCCTTGCGGACGTGGGATGATCAGCGGACGCCGCTTGAAAAAGGCGAAAGCGGCAATGTCTATCCCATCCCGTCGGATACGGCGGAAGAAGATATATACAGCCAGTCCAAGAGCTACGACCGCTTTGCAACGTCGCTGGAGGACGTGAATGCGTTTTTCCCCCTGACCCGGCTGAAGGAATTGCAGGCGGCGGGCCGGATCGGTTCGCTGGCGCCGACGATGCACGGCGTCTACAACGCCTATAGCCAGCGCAAGACACGGGAAACCGATGCGCCGGAAGTCCTGGCCAAATTGCAGGCGGAAGCGGTCGATGTCGTCGTCCTGACGCCCGTCTGACCCGTGTGCCACCAGACCGTGAGTCTGGTTGCCCGTCATCTGGAAGCGAATGGTATTCCGACCGTCATCATCGGCAATGCCCGGGATATCGTTGAATATTGCGGCGTGCCGCGCTTGCTGTTTACGGATTTTCCACTCGGGAGCCCCTGCGGTCAGCCGCATGAACCCGAATTGCAGCGCAGCATCGTGAATATGGCCCTTGATCTGCTGGAAAAGGCGACCGGCCCGCGCACGACCGTGCAGGCGCCATTTACCTGGTGGCGCGGTGAAGATTGGAAGCGAACGATTTTCACCCAGGAACAGCCCTGGAAAGACGAGGAATCGGAAAAGGAATGGCTGGCGAAGAAGGAACTGTACCGACAGCTCAAGGCAGAAGGGAAAGTCTGAAGATGGCGGAAATAATCGTTTATTCGACGCCGTTGTGTCAGCCGTGCGAACAGTTGAAGCGGTATCTGACGGACCTCGGCGTTGACTTTACCGCCAAGGACCTGATGATGGACGAGGACGCGGCCGAATTCATCGACGATCAGAATATCCGTACGTCGCCGATCCTGCAGGTCGGCGATACGCTGCTGCATGGCGCGGACCTGGAACCAGTGAATATAGACAAGTTGCTGGGGCTTTAAGGGACCAGAAGGTCGACCAGCGCTTTGACGTCCTGCAGATTTTCGACCTTTTCCACGGCATCGATCAGCCGGTCCGCGTTCGCTGCCGGCAGCGGAACGGCCGCAGAGTGCCAGTTCGTGCGGAATTTGGCGAGATGCGCCTCATGGGTCATGGGGTTGGCGGGGTTGCCATATATGACCGCGATCTTGCGGTCCAAAACACGCCCGGTTTTCAGATGAACCTCGACCCTGACCGGCGTCAGGGCGTTCGGGTCTGGGTTGTTGTCGACGAATACGGCAATGCGCCTGGCCAGATCGTGGGTTGCCGCATCGCGTAGCGCTTCGGGCTGGAAATCGACGATGCCAAGCCCCTGATTCAGCAAGGCGCGTGCACTGGCGAAAGCAATACACAACCTGGCCTGATTTGCTGTCATGTCGCTGGACGAAACCCGCCCAACGAGTTGGAAAGTCAGGGGTGGGACGTGTGCAGATATTTTTTCGATCTCGCCAGCCACAAATCCTTCCGATTTCTGGAGTTCGAGCAGAGCATCGACGACGCCATGCGTTGCCCTGCCGCTCGGGAAGGGCTTATGGGCGACTTCTGTAATACGCCAAACTTTTCCGAGGGCCGATCGAAGCCCTTCGATGTCGGCGCCGTTTTCGAACAGCGCGTAATACCCGTATGGTCCTTCCAGCATGTCACGCGGCGCCCTGATGCCGGCCGCGGCCATATCGCAGGCAACGACAGCATTGCGCGCATTGAAGCCGATCTGCATGGCAAGCAGCGACGAGCCTTCATGATGGGCCTGCATCGTCCCGCAGAGCTGGCTGTAAACGGCGCCCATGGCGTCGCGGATCGTTTCCGCATTGAAGCCCCTCAACCGGCCGATAGCGGCAACCGCGCCGAATGCCCCCGCGGTCGCCGGGCGGAAGAAGCGCATTCTGCCTTGCGCTGCGACGCCGATATGACAGGCGATATCGACGCCAAGCGTCAGGGCCAGGACAAATTCACGCCCGCTGACACTGCCCATGCGCTCCGCCACCGCCATGAGCGCGGGCAGGGCCACCGCCATCGGGTGCACGACGGCTTTTTCGTGGATGCAATCGAATTCGGAATTGTGCAACTGGTAGGCATTGGCGAAGGCAGCGGCCGGCGCCGGAAGCGCCGCACCGAAGACCCAGTTCCGGGAGTCCACGCCGCCGCCCCAGGTCTGTTGCATGCCCGCAAGCTCTTTTGCCCAGGGTGCTGCGCTTCCGGCTATGGCGACGCCAAAACTGTCCAGGAGGAACTTGCGCGCAGCCGCCAGCGCGGCATCGGGTAATTCTTCGTATTTCGTGTTTGCGGCGTGATGGGCTAGCGCGCCTGCCGCATCGTTCATCAATTGACGCCTACGACATCGCCAAGGGTCGGGCCGATTTCCCGGTGCAGCACCAGGTCGGCGGCGGCGTCCAGTTCCGTCGGGTCGCGGTTGATGATAACGAGCCGCGCGCCGTTGCGTTTCGCCATGACTGGGAATCCCGCCGCCGGATAGACAACGAGCGACGATCCGACGGAAATGAGCAGATCGCAGGCCTCGACCTCGCGCTGGGCATCGCGCATGGGTTTTTCCGGCATGGATTGTCCAAAGGAAATTGTCGCCGGTTTGATATAGGGGCTGTTGCAGGCCTTGCAGTGCGGCAGCGTCTCATCCGCTTCGAATTGCGGCATGACCTCATCCAGTTCATGCCGCGCGCCGCATTCCAGGCAGGTCGCGTAGGTTGAATTGCCGTGCAATTCGATGATTCTCTCCGCCGGCACCCCGGAGCGCTGATGCAGGCCGTCGATGTTCTGTGTGATGATTGTGGAGACCTTGCCGTTCCGAATGAGTTTTTCCACGGCGCGATGCCCCCGGTTGGGTTCGGCGCTGCGGATCCCCGGATCGGTATTGAGTTTTCGCCGCCAGGTTTCCCGCCGCATCGCTTCGGAAGACATGAAATCCTGGAATTCAATCGGTTGGTTCTTGGTCCAGATGCCGCCGGGACTGCGAAAGTCCGGAATACCGGATTCCGTGCTGATTCCCGCACCGGTAAAGACGACGGCGCGCCGGCTTTCGTCCAGCAGGGACTGGAACTGCTCCAGTTCGACGTCCAATTGTATCATTGTCCATACACCATCAGATGACACGCTGTGCCTCGATAGTAGGGCAAAGCGTCTGCCCGTGCACCGGGTTTGGACGAAAAACCGGTGGAAAACCCTTGCCGGGACCGGTATAGCACATCTGATTCGAACCGGTTCAAACCACGGGGAATAGAATGATGGACGCGAAATGGAGCGTCGATAGCTGGAGACAAAAGCCTGTTCTACAGGTTCCGGACTATCCTGACAAAGCGAAGCTGCATGATGCGGAAGCGACGCTACGCCGGTTTCCGCCGCTGGTTTTCGCCGGTGAGGCGCGCAGCCTGAAAAGCCGCCTGGCCAATGTTGCCAACGGAAACGCCTTTTTGCTGCAGGGCGGCGACTGCGCCGAAAGCTTCGCCGAATTCAGCGCCAATAACATTCGCGACACCTTCAAGGTGCTGCTGCAGATGGCGACGGTACTGACCTTCGCCGGTTCCTGCCCGATCGTGAAAGTCGGCCGCATGGCCGGCCAGTTCGCCAAGCCGCGTTCCGCGCCCAGCGAAACCGTCAATGGCGTCGAACTGCCGAGTTACCGGGGCGATATCATCAACGGGATTGAGTTTGACCCGGCGAAACGGGTTCCCGATCCGGATCGCCTGTTGCAGGCCTACAATCAGGCGGCGGCAACATTGAATCTCCTGCGCGCCTTTGCCCAGGGCGGTTTCGCCGACCTGCATCAGGTTAACCGTTGGAATCTGGATTTCGTCGCCGACAGCCCGCAGGGTGCGCAATATACCGAACTGGCTGGCCGCATTAACGAAACCCTGTCCTTCATGGAAGCCTGCGGCCTGACCGGCGATGTCGTGCCGCAGATGCGCGAAACCGAGTTCTACACCAGCCATGAAGCGCTGTTGCTTTGGTACGAGGAAGCCCTTACCCGGCAGGACAGCCTGACGAACGAATGGTACGACTGTTCCGCGCATATGCTCTGGATCGGGGACCGGACGCGCCAGCCGGGTGGCGCGCATGTGGAATTCCTGCGCGGGGTCAAGAACCCGATTGGCATCAAATGCGGCCCGACATCCAGCCCGGATGAACTGCTGCAGCTGATCGATATCCTGAACCCGAAGAACGAACCCGGCCGCATGACCCTTGTGGTGCGGATGGGGCATGACAAGGTGCATGAGCACCTTCCGAGCCTGATCCGCGCGGTCAAGCGCGAAGGGCGATCCGTCGTATGGTCCAGCGATCCCATGCATGGCAATACGATCAAGGCGGACAGCGGTTACAAGACGCGACCGTTTGACCGGATCCTGACCGAAGTGCGCCGGTTCTTCGAGGTGCATGATGCCGAGGGGACCTATGCCGGCGGCGTCCATATCGAACTGACCGGGCAGGACGTCACGGA
>JAQCHR010000002.1 GCA_027619655.1 Pseudomonadota bacterium | reverse complement strand
AGCGCGGGGGGGGTCGGCTGGGCTATTGTCCTTTTCTTCATCGTGTGTTGCGCCCTGCGGCTTGCCCGCTTCAACAGCATGCATGACAAGATGCCGCCCTATGCATTCAACTATTTTACCGGCGTCCCGGCGCCCGCGGGGGCACTGATGTCATTGCTGCCGCTTGTCATCGCGCTTGGCTTCGATGCGGCATGGACCATGCATCCGGTTGTAACAGGAACCTGGGTAGCGATCATGGCGGCGCTGATGGTCAGCCGGATGCCGTCCTATTCGTTCAAACGGATCCGGGTGCCGCAGCGCTATGTCCTGCCATTCCTCGTTACCGTCGGGTTGACCCTGGCCGGGCTTGCCGCGTTTCCCTGGATCGTTCTGACCGGGGTGGCTGTGGTTTATCTCTCGACATTTCCGTTCTCCGTTCGCTCCTACATGCGCCTGAAGCGCGAAGCCGAGAGCATGCTTCCCACGGTTTCGGATCAACCGGGCGACGACGGCGAGTTCCAGGCTGAGGACAGCCAGGATAAAAGTGACGGGTCCGGGCCTAACCTGCGTTCGGTCTGATTTGCGCCGTTGCGCGAGATGTATTTGATTTAGATCAAAGCGGGCACGCCACCTCGATTGCACATTTTTCACCTAACGAGGGAGATGTTGCGATGACGGATGGTGAAGTAATGTATCTGGCGCTGGTTTGCGGGGCGGCGCTGGCTTTTATCGTTGCTCTGGCTTATGGGTCGAGCACCGCAAAAAGGAAGCGGCAATAATTCTGGGACGCTTTCCCTGGAATTTGTTGCACGGGACCACTGCGCGACGAAGCGGATGGCTCTCCCGGTCCATCGAATATGCCGGCACGGTGATCTTACGTGGGCCTTTGGATATTGACGACCATCGCAAAAGGTGGTGGTCAGTAAAAGATTTTTGCCTAATGTCTGGACGGTATCAAAGTAATGCCAACTGCATTACCAGTAAAAAACCGTCCGGAAGCTTTCCGATATTTTTTCGAATTCGGTCTAGAAATATTAATAATTTCCGACGATTGTCGAGGGGCGCAGGTCGATTCAACGAACCTATCGTAAATTGTAGTAAATAATAGTACACTTGTGTCTCAGAATACACGCAGGCAATCGATGCACGTTCTTGTTGAGAATACAGGGTTGATTGTAGTTGACCCAGTGTGAGAGGTACGAAAATGTCCGATAAGCGTTTGCTTATTGTCGACGATCAGCCGGCGCTTGGCGAAATTGTTCGCCGTACTGCTGCAGGCCTTGGGTATGACGTGAAGGTGACGACGCATGCCGAGGAATTCATGGCGGTTTTCGATGACTTCAATCCAACGGCCATCGTCCTTGATATTGTCATGCCGGATATTGACGGCATTGAGCTTGTCGCCTGGCTGGTGGACAAGGGGGTGCGACGCCCATATCCTTGTGGCATCCGGTTACAACAAGCGCTACGCCAAAATGGCCGAAACGCTTGGGGTCGCCAAGGGGCTGGAGATAGGGTTCCTGGAAAAGCCCTACAGGATTGCCGAACTACGCGAGGCGCTTGAAGGCGAAAAGGCCTGTTAATCCGCTGCCGCTGTTGACGGCGAATCCCCCAGAATTTCGCTCGTATGTTCGCCATGCCGCGGCGCAGGCCGTTTGACCCCGCCCGGCGTACCCGACAGTTTGATGGGCGTGCCCAAAACGCGGGTTGCGCCCGCCGCCGGGTGATCGATATCGACAACCATGTTGCGCGCTTCCGTCTGCGGGTCGGCAAACAGTTCCGCATGGTTCATGACGGGGCCGGCGGGAATTCCCCTGGCGTCAAGCAATCGGAACCATTCCATGGTCGTTTTCGTGACCAGCCTTTCTGCCAGAATGGCGACCAGCGCCTTGTTGTTCGCCACCCGGTCCGCCTTGGTGACGAAGCGAGGGTCATCGATCAGTTCCGCGCAATCCAGGACCTCGCAGGTCAGGCTCCAGAACCGCTGCGCCGCCGCACCGATGGCGATATGACCATCGGCGGTGGGGAATATCTGGTAAGGCGCGCTGCCGCGATGGCGCTGGCCCAGCTTCTCCGGCGCCTGGCCGGTGGCGAAATATGACGCGGCCTCATAGAAACCAAGTGAGATTCCCGATTCGAATAGCGAGATATCGACCTGTTGCCCTTTGCCGGTTTTTTCCCGCGCGGCCAGGGCGGTCAGTATGCCGATTGCGCCATTCATGCCGGCACACAGGTCGGTAATGGGAATCGGCAACCGGTGCGGCGGACCATCCTCGTCGCCGCAGATTGCCGCAAGGCCGGTCATCGCCTGGCTGATGAGGTCGAAACCGCCGCGTTTCGCATAGGGGCCGGTCTGCCCGAAGCCGGAGATCGAGCAGTAGATCAGGCGCGGGTTCAGGGCATGCATGGTTTCGTAACCAATGCCAATGCGTTCCGCGGTGCCGGGCTTGAAATTCTCGATCATGATATCGGCGTTGGCCGCAAGCCGCTTGAAATCGGCCACGCCGGCCGCGGTTTTCAGGTCGATGATGACGCTGCGCTTGTTCCGGTTCGCCAGCATGAACGGGGCACTTTCGCCGCCGATAAAGGGTGGCGTCAGCCGCATGTCATCGCCGACCTCGGGGCGCTCGATCTTGATGACGTCGGCGCCCTGATCCGCCAGGATCATGGCGCAATACGGCCCGGACAGATTCGAGGTGAGGTCGAGAACCTTGAGATGTGAAAGCGCCATTTTTATTTTCTCCGGGATCGCGTATTTATTGTCACAAGATCTAACACTGCCGGGCGTGATTATCTCGATGAGACGTCCTCCCGGTACTCTAGGAAAGCAGATATTAGACCATGACTGCAAATACTGTTCGAATCGTGCCACCCGCGCAGCCGCCGCAATCCAAAACCAGCCGCTTCCGCCAGCTTCTCACCGACCCGGAAATGGCCTTTATCATGGAGGCCCATAACGGCCTGTCCGCGCGGATCGTGGAGGAGGTCGGCTTCAAGGGAGTCTGGGCTTCGGGGCTCAGTATTTCCGCCGCGCTGGGTGTTCGCGACAATAATGAAGCATCCTGGACCCAGGTCCTGGAAGTGCTGGAGTTCATGTCCGATTCGACGTCGATCCCCATCCTGGTCGATGGCGATACGGGATACGGCAATTTCAATAACATGCGCCGGCTGGTGACCAAGTTGTCGCAGCGCGGCATCGCCGCCGTCTGTATCGAGGACAAGCTGTTCCCCAAGACAAACAGCTTTATCGGCCGGGCGCAGCCGCTGGCGGATATCGACGAGTTCTGCGGCAAGATCAAGGCCGGAAAGGACAGCCAGCTTGACGATGATTTCTGCGTCATCGCCCGGATCGAGGCACTGATCGCCGGCTGGGGCGTGGATGAGGCGCTGCGCCGCGGCGAGGCGTATCATGCCGCCGGCGCCGATGCCGTCCTGATTCATTCCAAGATCGCGGAACCGGATGAAATCTTTGCCTTCTGCAAGGAGTGGGGCAACCGCTGCCCGGTCGTGATCGTGCCGACCATGTATTACGCGACGCCGACCCAGCAATTCCGCGACCACGATATTTCGCTGGTCATCTGGGCCAATCACAACATGCGCGCCGCAATGCAGGCGATGCGGCATATCAGCGAAACGATCTTCCACACCGAAACCCTCGCCGATGTGGAAGATACCATCCCGACGGTGGGTGAGGTCTTCAAGATCACCGGCAATGACGAACTGGCGGCGGCCGAGGCGCGCTATTTGCCAAAGCGGGGCGCGGGTTACGGCGCGGTTGTGCTGGCGGCATCGCGCGGCAAACGATTGGGCGCCCTGACTGACGATCGCCCGAAATGCATGGTCGATGTAAGGGGGCAGCCCGTGCTGCGCCGCCAGCTGTCCATGCTGAACGGCGCCGGCATCCGCGATGTCACGATCGTGCGCGGCTATAAGAAGGAAGCCATCGACCTTGTCTCCGTCGCGACCGTCGACAATGACCGCTACGCGGAAACGGGCGAGCTCTACTCGCTGAATTGCGCGCGCAAGGCGCTGAACCAGCCGACGCTGGTATCCTATGGCGACATCCTGTTCCGCGACTACATGCTCGATGCGCTGCTCAAGGCGGAAGGCGACATCGTCATCGTCGCCGATGCGTTGTGGCAGGATCGCGAACAGTCCGAAGCAGGGCTTGTCCGCGATCTCGTGGTCGGCGACCGCGCGTTTTCCACCGACTACCTGGACGATGCGCCGGTCAGCCTTGTGGCCGCGGGTCGCGATGTCGGCGCTGACGCGGCGACCGGTGAATGGGTCGGGCTGCTGAAGCTGAGCGAGGCAGGCGCCAAAGCCGTCGCTGCCGAACTGGCGGCGATGGAAGCCGATGGCAGCCTTGAAAAGGGCGACGTGCCGGTCCTGCTGAACAGGCTGGTTACGGCGGGACATGCTATCCGGGTGCAGTACATCACCGGCCAGTGGCTGGATATCGACGACGCGCTGGACCTCGCCCGGGCGAGGAACATCGTATGATCAAGGCCGATGCGTTTCTCGACCAGGCACTGGCCGCCGGGTACGATTTCTATACGGGCGTGCCGTGCTCGTTCCTGACGCCGGTCATTAACCGCGTCATCACCCGCAAGGATATCCGCTATGTCCCGGCGGCAAGCGAGGGCGAGGCGACGGCAATCGCCGCCGGCGCCTGGCTGGCGGGACGCAAGACGGTGCTGATCTGCCAGAATTCGGGGCTCGGCAACGCTATCAACCCGCTCACCTCGCTGAATCATCCGTTCAGGATCCCGACCCTGATGATCGTCACCTGGCGCGGTCAGCCGGGGCTGAAGGACGAACCGCAGCATGTGCTGATGGGGCAGATTACCGATGTCCTGCTGAACGATATCGGCGTGCCCAACGAACCGTTCCCCAGCGAGGACGCGGATATCGCGCCGGCGCTGGACCGGGCATTTGCGCATATGGATTCAGCGGAACTGCCCTACGCCTTCATCATGGCGAACGGGTCGGTGGCGCCGGAGGGGCTGGAGGAAACGCCGGCGCTGGCGACGCCGGGCGACAACCTGAACGACTATACGACAGGCGGCGATCGCCCGACCCGTTGCGACACGCTGGAGCGGTTGCTCAAGGTGACGCCGGACAACGCGGGAATCGTCTGCACCACCGGCAAGAGCGGGCGCGAACTGTTCACCATCGATGACCGCAAACAGCATATCTACCAGGTCGGTTCCATGGGCAGCGCCAGCGCAATGGGCCTTGGGATCGCCGTCAATGTGGACCGGCCCATCGTCGTGATCGACGGTGATGGCGCCGCCCTGATGAAGATGGGCAACATGGCGACCATCGGCGCGCAGGAGCCCCGGAACCTGATCCACGTGCTGGTCGATAACGGGGTGCATGATTCCACGGGCGGGCAGGCGACCGTATCCGGCGGCGTGGACTTTGCCAGGATCGCGCTGGCCTGCGGCTATGCCAGCGCGGCTTCCGCAGACGATCTGGGTGGCTTCGAAAAGGCCCTGAAGGCGGCCTGCGCGAGCGATGGCCCGCATATGGTGCATATCCGCATCCAGCCGGGCAGCCTCGAAAAGCTGGGCCGTCCGACCGTGTCACCCGATGCGGTGGCGCGGCGCTTCAAGGCTTTCCTTGCTTCGACAGCCTGACGCGGCATGCCAGCGGCGGCGTTCGAAATCATTGACACGGCGGGTCCGAAGGCGCCTTGGCTCGTCATCGTGCACGGCGTTTCACAGAACCGGCGCGCGTTTTCAGCGCAGATTCCGGTTTTTGGCGCGACGCACCGACTAATGTTGATCGACCTGCCGGGCCACGGCCTGTCGTCCGCCATGCCGGGCCCTTATGGCGTCGCGGAATATGCCGAAAGCATCGCCGGCGCGATGCGGGATGCCGGTGCCGGGGATGCCGTCTTCTGGGGAACGCATCTCGGCGCGGCGGCGGGATTGTTGCTGGCCGTCCATGATCCGGACCGGTTCTCCGCGCTTGTTCTCGAAGGACCGGTTTTTCCGGGACGATCCATGCCGGGAGTGTCGGATGTTCTGGCCCGGGTTGCCGATACAGCCCGGAATGAGGGCATGGCGGCGGCCCGGAAACGCTGGTGGGAGGAGGGCGGCTGGTTCGCCGTAATGCGGGATCGGCCGGAGGAATGTCGCGCCGCCGCGCAGCGTCAGATCATAGAGGAATTTGAGGGCGCACCGTGGCTGGACGCCGGGCTTATCGGTCCCATAACGCCGCCGGACGATGACCTGCGCCAGTTCCGGAAACCGGTGCTGATCATGAACGGGGCGTACGACCTGCCAGATTTCCTTCAGGCCGCTGACGAGATTTCGGCACTGTTGCCCGACTGCCGCCGTATGACGATCAAAGATGGCGGCGGTTTTCCGTTCTGGGAGTTTCCCGGTGCCGTGAATGCCGAAGTGTGGGCGTTTCTTGCCACCTTGTAATCGAGTCGCCGATCAGACGATTTTGGCGTCCTTCAGTTTCGCGATTTTCTGCGCGTCGTAGTCCAGTTCTCCCAGCAGCGCATCTGTATCCTGGCCCAGTTCCGGGCCCGGCCGGTTCGGGGTCGCTTCGCCTGCGTGGAATGGTGCATCGAGCATCCGGAATTCACGGCCGCTCTGGTGCTGCAACGTCTGGATCTTGCCATTGCCGGTGACATACGGGTTTTCCAGCGCCTGGGCCACGTCGAGAATCGGCGCTGCGGGGACCGTCCCGGCGAAGATTTTGAGCCATTCCCCGGTCGTCTTCGTTGAAAGCTGTTCGTCCAGCATGTCCTGGATTCCCGGGCGGCGCTCCAGCCGGTCCTTGAAGGTCAGGTAGCGCGGGTCGCTTCCCCATTCGGGCCGCCCGATGGCGTTGCACAGGGCCGGCCAGAATTTCTCCTTGTTGCACATCAGGAAAACCCAGCCGTCCTTCGTCTTGTATTGCGCGCAGGGCGTCAGGGCCGGGTGGCCGGACCGTGGCTCGCGTCCCTGGTTATGGCCGGTGTTCAGGTACCAGGTGCCGGGATAGGACAGGTTTGTCATCGCCAGGTCGAACAGGTTCACATCGACATTGCGCCCCAACCCCGTCGCACGCGCGGCGAGGACAGCGGATATGGCGGTATAGGCCATGCCCAGGCCGGTCATCAGGTCGACGATGGACAGGCCCATGCGTGTCGGGTTGCCTTCCGGTTCGCCGGTCAGCGAGAAATAGCCCGCCTCCGCCTGCATCAGGTAGTCATAGCCCGGCCATTTCTGGCGCGGCCCCTCGCGGCCATAGGCCGTGAGAAAGGCGCAGACGATCTGCGGGTTGAGCTTACCCAGTGTCTCATAGGTGAGCCCCAGCTTTTCCGGTACGTCGCCGCGCAGGTTGCAGGCCAGCACATCAGCGGTCGGCACGAGGTCGTGCAGCACCGCTTGCCCTTCCGGCGTGCCGAGGTCCAGCGTCAGGCTGCGCTTGTTGCGGTTGATGCTCTGGAAGAACAGGCTGCCGGAACTGCTTTCGCCATTATCGATGAAGAACGGCCCCACACTGCGGCTCATGTCGCCGCCATCCTTCGGGTTCTCGATCTTGATGACCTCGGCACCCATGTCGGCCATGTACTGCGTGCCCCAGGGGCCCGCGCCATATTGTTCAACGGCGAGCACCCGCACGCCTGCCAGCGGTAACATTCCTCGGCCTCCTAGATGGGGTTACGGGCGATGAGCTGCCGCGCGATGATGATACGCTGCAATTCGTTGGTGCCCTCGCCGATGGTCAGAAGCGGGGCGTCCCGGTAGTAACGTTCGACGGGGAATTCCTTGGAATAGCCGTAGCCGCCATGGACCCGCAGCGCGTCCATCGAATTGGTGACGGCGGCTTCGGTGGCGAACAGCTTCGCCATCCCGGCCTCCATGTCGCAGCGCTCGCCCCGGTCGAAGGCGTCGGCGGCCCGGTAGACCAGCAGCCGGGCGGCCTCGGTCCTTGTCACCATATCGGCGAGCATGAGCTGGATCGCCTGATGCTCGGCGATGGGCTTACCGAAGGTTTCGCGCTGCTGGGAATATTTCACGGATTCGTCCAGCGCGGCCTGCGAGACGCCGACACCGCGCGCCGCGACATTGATCCGGCCCAGTTCCAGCCCGCCCATGATGTGCCGGAAGCCCTGTCCCTCGACGCCACCGATCAGGTTTTCCGCCGGCACATGGCAGTTCTCGAACAGCAGTTCGGCGGAATCGATGCCCTTGTAGCCGAGTTTCTCCAGCTTGCGGGACGGTCGGAAGCCTTCGCCCTTTTCGACCAGGAAGACACTGACGCCCTTGTGGCGCGGTTCGGCGTTCAGGTCTGTCTTCACCATGACCGCAAAGCAATGACCGTGGATACCGTTGGAAATCCAGGTTTTCGTACCATTGATGCGGTAACCGTCGCCGTCGCGGTCGGCGCGGGTGCGGATCGCCTGCAGGTCGGTGCCGCAATTGGGTTCGGTAAGCGCCAGCCCACCGCGGATTTCGCCCGATGCGAATTTCGGCAGCCATTTGCGTTTCTGCGCATCGGTGCCGTTGCGCTGCACACAGGAGGCCATGATGAGATGCGAATTGAAGATACCCGACAGGGACATCCATTCGCGGCTGACCACTTCAACGATCTTCGCATAGGTACTGCAGGACAGGCCGAGCCCGCCATACTCCTCATGGATGATCGACCCGAACAGACCGAGTTCGGCCATCTTGCCGACGATGTCTTCCGGCCAGATATCCTCATGCTCCAGATGCATGGCGTAGGGTTTGACGTCGCGTTCGAGGAACTGTTCGACGCTATCGAGGATCATCCGTTCGTCGTCGTTGCTCTTTGCCGGATCCGGCATGGCTTGTGCTCCGTTTCTTCTTCGGGTCTGGCTAGATGTCGATGCCGTGGCCGCGCTTCGGGATCAGCATGGTCCGTACGTAGGACATGAAGACCGTGCCGTCGGCCTTCTTACCGATTGTCTTGATCGTGACAATACCCTGCGTCGGGCGGGAGGAGGATTCGCGTTTCTCCAGCACCTCGCTTTCGGCGTAGATGGTGTCGCCGTTGAACACCGGAGCAGTCAGTTTGATGTCGTTCCAACCCAGATTGGCAATGGCCTTCTGGCTGGTGTCGCTGACGCTCATTCCGGCGACAATCGCCAGGGTCAGGGCGCTGTTGACCAGCGGCTTGCCGAACTCGCTTTTGGCCGCGTATTCCGCATCGAAATGCAACGGGTGGGTATTCATCGTCAACAGGGTGAACCAGCTGTTATCCGCCTCGGTGATCGTCCGACCCGGGCGGTGTTCGTAAACATCGCCAACGGTGAAGTCCTCGTAGTATCGACCGATTTCCTCGCGATAGCGTTGCGGGGCGATTTCCTTGCTTTCATAAACCATCGAAATCTCTTTCTAGAAAAATGTTGTCAGATTTTTTGCCAGCAGCACGTTCTGGTCCAGCCGGATTTCACGCCGGGCGATCTTCCAGCCGGTATCTGTCTGGCGTAGCGTATCAAGCCGTTTGCCGATGAACGTATCGGCTTCGTCCTGCTGCCGGTTCCGGTAGATCAGAAAGCGACAGGATGTGTCTACTTCGCGGGGCGTGCCGGCCCGCACAGCCAGCAACCGGACGTTGCTGACCATATGGGTGGTCCGGGAAACCGGCTCCTCCGCCCAGTGAATGCCGGTGGCAAGCTGCCGGACCCGCTGGGTCAGGGTTTTCAGCCCCTCATCCATCCAGTTGGCATCGGCCTGTTCATGCGTGAACTCGTCTGCTCCGTGGGCGGAATGCACGTTCCGCATCATCGGCATCCAGTAGCGGATATCGGGGGCGAGCATCGTCAGCCATTCGTCGAAGCGGCGGGCATCCAGCAGTTCGGCTTCCGCATGCATGACATCCTCGATGTCCCGGTGCAGCAGCAGTCGTTCCAGCGCCGCCAGTTGATCAGCCTGCATTGGCGATCACTTCCGCCGGATCGCTTTCCGGCATCAGTTCGGACCAGTCCTTGCCGGCCATGAATTGCGCCCAGCGGCGATAAAAAATCCGCTGGTTTTCCTCCGAATAGGTCCCGCTCTGCACCGCGCCGCGCAGTCCTGGCGCGGGTCTGGCATGGCCGAGTGCCAGCTGGTAGTTGAAATCCTGTTGCCGGGCGACGCTGCCGATGCTGGATTCGCTCGCATAGGTCCAGTTTTCCATGTCGTCGGCCTCGGTCATGCCGCCGGGGCCGGAATAGCGCAGGTAGTAGTGACGTGCCGCGTCCTTGACCGGTTGCGGCGCATCCGCATCCACCAGGTACAGCCGCCAGAGTTCGACTTCCGTCGGGCTGATCGGATGGGTGATCAGGATGGTGCGCGGTTGCCGGCTGTGGAAGGACATATTGGGAAAGATCGTGCCAACCGAATTGGTGACGCGCGGCCTGTCGCCGAGATGGCGGACCCTGTCGTCGTAGATCCGGCGGTAATAGGCCTCGACCTCCGGATCGCTGGCGAAGGTCGGTGAATATGCCGGTTCCACCGTATGCGGCAGTTCGCCCAGCACGCCATGCCCCAGATCGCTGAAGCCGATGGCGAGGCGGGGCCGCTGCGCGTCACGCCGTCCCTTGCCGCCGGGGCCGATTCCCACGGTATCGACCGAACGGTGGCTGATATCGTGGTACATGTCGCCGGCGAAATTTTCCGCGACGAATTTCCAGTTGGTCTTCACGCGCCATTTCTGCACGCCGCCGATGACCTCCGATCCGCCGGGGCGGCCGTCGCGATGGTCCAGTGCAAAGTCCAGGTAGCGCCGCATGTCGCCCAGCCAGTCGAGGAAGGGCGGCGCGCCGGTATCCCAATTGGCCCAGATCGTGCCCTTGTAAACGACGACATTCGGGCAGCGCACCAGCCCCCAGCGCTTGCGGTCCAGCCTGTCGCCGTAACCGGCATCGAAATGGGGCACGCCGACCAGTTCGCCCGGTTCCTCGACGATGTCGCGGTTGGTGGAAAAACTCCAGCCATGATAGGGGCAGGTGAAGGCGCGGGCGTTGCCGTGATCGTAGCGGCACAGCTTCATGCCGCGATGGGTGCAGCTGTTCAAAAAGACAAGGATTTCGCCCTGTTTGTTGCGGGTCAGGATCACCGGATCCCGGCCCATCCGGGATGCGAAGAAATCCTCCGGGTTGGGGATCAGGCCTTCATGCCCGACGAACAGCCATGCGCGGGAGAATATGCGTTCCATTTCCTGATCGAAAATCGCCTGATCGACAAAGATTTCGCGGCTGATCGTGCCGCTTTCGCTGTCGACAAGGCGTTTCAAGTTCTGTTCGGAAACCGCAACCATCGTCGTACGCCTAACGAACTTTCGGAATCTCGACACCGGCCTGCCGCTCGATGCACTTCACAATGCTGGTGATATCCTGTTTCCCCATGCCGGCGTCGATGGCGGCGCGGAACATTTTCCGGACCTGATCGCAGACCTTCATGTCCACGCCCAGCGCCTCACCCTCCGCCAGTGCCAGGTCCGTGTCTTTCATCAGGATATCCATTGCCGCGCCATACTGGAAATTGCGGGTCAGGACATCGCGCGGAAACTTGTCCAGTGTGGCGCTGTTGCGGCCGCTGCCGGCATTGATCGCCTGCAGCATGACGGCGGGATCAAGGCCGCCCTTGACGCCCATGACGATGGCCTCGGCGGTGGCGGCCAGCGCCGTTGCCGACAGGATATTGTTGGCCAGTTTCAGCACCTGCGCCGCGCCGGGTGCGCCCCCCGCATAGGTGATCTTGCCCCACGCGCGCAGCATCGGCTCCACTTCCCGGAAGGCGTCTTCCGGGCCGGAGGCCATGACAGAGAGCGTGCCGGCGACTGCGCCCGGCGGACCGCCACTGATCGGCGATTCCACGGTCACGATCGATTTCGCCGCCAATGCGGTCGTGATTTCCTTCGCGAGTGGCGAACCGGTGGTGCACAGGCTGACATAGAGCCGGATCCTGCTGCCGGCGATAACGCCGTCAGCGCCCAGGACGGCTGTGCGAACCGCGTTGTTGTTCGGCACGCTGACGAACACAATCTCCGCCTGGTCGGCCGCATCCTTCGGGGATTGCGCCGCGGTTGCCCCGGCATCCAGGATCGGCTGCATCGAGGCGGCATTGATGTCGTAGACCACGAGTTCGTGGCCCTGCTCGATCAGGTGCTGCGACATCGGCGCCCCCATTGCGCCGGTTCCGACAAAGCCCAGTTTCATAGCGGTTACTCCCATCAGTGTCCTGTTCTGGCCAGCAGCCGGTCAACCATCTCACCAGCCAAGCCGGTATAGTTTGCAGGATCGCACAGCGCGGCGATATCGTCCCGCGACAGTTTTTCCGTTATTATCGGCATCTCCACAAGCACGTCGTACAATTGCCGGTTCGACGTCACGGCGTCCCGGCAGGCGTCGTAGACCAGGTCATGGGCCACCTGCCGCCCGATATGCGGCGCCAGCCCCATCATCACGGCTTCCGACACGATCAGACCGTTGGTGAGTTCAAGATTGCGCAGCATCCGGTCCTTGTCGACGATCAGCCCGTCCAGCATGTCGCGCGCCTGGCGCAGCGACCCGGCGGTCAGGATGAAGGCTTGCGGGATCGACATCCATTCCACATGCCAGCCGCCGGAGGCGCGCTCGTGGTCCTGCAGCATGCCGTCGAGGACCATTGCGACGTATTGCCGGACTCCCCGTGCGGCGACGGTCATCAACTCACAGGAAATGGGGTTGCGCTTTTGCGGCATCGTGCTGCTGGCGCCGCGGCCGGGAGTGAACGGCTCGAAGACCTCACCGACCTCGGTCTGCATCAGCATCAGGACATCGGTGCCGATCTTGCCGAGCGTGCCGGTCAGGAGGCCAAGGAAAGTGATCACCTCGGCCACGGTGTCCCGCATGGTGTGCCAGGCGATCTCCGGCCGCTCCAGGCCCAGTTCGTCCGCGACCCCGTCCTGTATGGCAAATCCATCCTTGCCGAGCGACGCGAGCGTTCCCGCTGCGCCGCTGAACTGCGCCATGGTCGCGCGAGGCCGCAGTTCCGCCAGGCGCTGGCGGCTTCGCTCGATCCCCGACAGCCATCCGGCCACCTTGTAGCCAAACGTCACCGGCAGGGCCTGCTGCAGATGGCTGCGTCCGGCCATTACCGTGTCACGGTGTTCCCGGGCCAGTTTCGCCAGCAGTCCGGCGATCGCAGCGAGGTCCGCGTCGATGATTTCCAGCGCCTCGCGCACCTGCATCGAATAGGCACTGTCCATGATATCCTGAGTCGTCGTGCCCCAATGGCAGTATTCGCCCAACCCGTCGTCACAGGCCGCGACAAGGCCCTCGACCAGCGGCAGGATCGGGTAGAACACCTGACTTACGCGCTCACGGTAGCGATCCATGTCCAGGTTTTCGTATTTTGCCTTGGCGATGATTTCGTCGGCGGCATTCTGCGGGATGATCCCCAGGCGCGCCTGCACCTTGGCCAGGGCCGCTTCTACATCCAGGTATTTCTGCAGTAGTGCTTCGTCGGAAAATACCTGCCGCATCGCCTCGGTGCCGAACAGGTCCTTGAAAATTTCGGAATCAAAAGCGGTCGATGCCATTTGGTTTTCTTTCCTCTTGTTGTCGCATTTATCAATGGCGGCACACAGATTGACAAGTTTGCACCGCAAAACCTAGTGTCCGCTCGATAAATGAACTGTTCGTGGCGCGGAAAAACTGGCAAACCCCTGCAATGAAAACAATATTTTTTGCCGTGGCGCTGGTTTTCGCCGGGATTCAGTCCGTGGCCGCGCAAACCGTCATTGAAGTGGCGTTGCCCACCGCAAAAGAGCATATCCGCAATCAGGCGCTGGAGCGCTGGGCCGCCAGGGTCGCGGCGGAATCAAGCAACCGTCTTGTCGTTAAACTGCGTCATGACGAAATCCGCTTCGATGGGGCCAATGTCCTCAATGCGGTTGCCGAAGGCGTTTTCGACATGGCGGTGCCCGGCTGGTGGCACGTGGCGCGTATTGTACCCAATTTCCGTGTTTCGGCGTTGCCGGCATTTTACGGGCGCAGCGCGGACGACGCCATCGCGATCTTCGACGGACCGCTGGGCCGCGAACTGGACGGCGCGCTGGAGCAGGCGCTGAACGTACGGGTGCTCGGGCGGCGCATCAACCTTGGGCTGGGGCAGATTTACCTGTCGGCCCGGAAAGCGGAATCCTATACGGATCTGGAGGGATTGAATATCCGGGTGCCTGGCGGCAGCGATGATCTGGCCCGCTATCTGGTTTTCGGTGCGACGCCGCGGCGGGTGCCCCTCGCCAATCTGAAGAGCGCAATGCAGGAAGGACTGATCGGCGGGCTCCTGACGACCCATTCCTTTGTGCGCGACGAAGCACTTTGGGGCGCCGGTGTAAAATACGCGTTTATCGACGATCAGGTATTTTACCAGTACACGCCGATCATGAACCGTCGGCGCTGGGACTCATTCTCCGATGGAGAGCGCACGCTGCTGTCGAAAGGCTGGGAAGCGGCAGTGGAGGACATGCGCGGCTTTGCCGCCCGGCATCAGGCCACCGCCCGCGAGGCAGCGGCGCAGAAGGGCGTAACCTTCGCCGCGCCGTCTACTGACGATCGAAAAGCGATGCGCCGGAAGATGCTGCAGGAACAGCCGGCGTTGGTGACGTCGCTGGGACTGGACAAGGCCTATGTCGATCGGGTGCAGGCCGCGCTGGACGCAATCGACAAAAAGCGCGGCGATTAAACCGGCCGGAGACGGCCTCAGTTGCCTGCCATGGCCAGTTTGGGCTGTTCCAGCGTGAAATTGTGTTTTTCAAGTTCAACGAACAGGTTCCGGACCTCTTCCGCGCCCATCTGCGTGAAGGGCGGGCGATTGATCTTCCAGTCGCTGTCGCCGGTGAAATGGGCAATGATCTCCTTCAGCGCCGGGACCATCGGGAAGCTCTGGATGGTCTTGCGCAGCGCCGTGATCGACGCCTGCAGGTCGTCGGCTTCCGGCGTTTGCCACTTGTCAAACAGTTCGCGCAGCTTTGCCGGGTTGGCGTTCGCCGTGGCCGTGATGCAGCCGGCGGCGCCGTTCCGAAGGCCTGCCAGCATGTGGTTCTCGGCGCCAGGAAACATGTTGAACCCGGGGAAATTTTTCAGGATCGCCGCCATGTTGTTCCAGTCGCCGGAACTGTCTTTCAGGCCGACAACGGTTTTCGGATAGGCATCGATCAGCCGGCCGATCAGGTCCAGCGAGAAGCCGAATACGGTCTGCGGCGGTATATGATACAGATAGCACTGCAGCCGATCATCGGCGATGCGCTGGATCACCGCGTCGAAGAAGCGGAAGATGCCGTCGTCATCGACATTCTTGTAGTAGTATGGCGGCAGTATCAGGACCCCGCTGCAGCCCAGATCGACCGCGTGCTTGGTCAGTTCGATGGCTTCGGTGATTGAGGTCGCGCCGGTTCCCGGCATCAGGACCTTGGGGTCGATACCTGATTTGACGAGCGCTTCAAGCAGCGCCCTGCGCTCCGCGCCCGATTGCGAATTCGCTTCGCTGGTCGTGCCGAATACCGCCAGTCCGGCGCAACCCTGCTCCAGCAACCAGTTGCAATGCTTCACGAAACGCGCCGTATCCGGCGAAAAGTCGGCCTTGAACGGGGTCAGCGCCGGCGCGATGACGCCGGAAAAACGTTCGGAATTCGCCATGATGCTACCTTCGCTATCTGGTGTCGGAAACTGGCCGCAGCATAGTCATTGTCGGGCTGGGGCACAAACCTATAGCACATCAGATTTCAAGCGAACCGCAACAGGTTCCCTTTAAATCTGACCTAGTTTGCGACTTCGCCTTCGAATTCACGGGCGGTTTCGCTGATGGCCGAATTGAATGATACCGGCCGGGCAAGGCCGAATTCGTTCAGCAGGCTGACGGCTGCTTTCAGGCGCTCCTCCTCGCCACGCCGTTGTGCAAGGGTCAGCAGCCATTCGCTCGGTGTGGCGCCGATTGCAAGCAGGGCGTCGGCCGCAGCCATATAGCCGCCCAGCAGGGCGTAGTCCGTGATCTGGCGGGGCCCTGTTCCCCATCCGTCATCAACGAAAACGAAGAGTTCGTCGAGGCGCAGATCCCCCGGCCGCGTCGCCATCAAGCCGCGGATCGCCGCACTGTCATTGGCGTCCACGGCGTCGAAAAGACGCTCTTCCAGGGTGCCGGTCGCCGCGGGTTTGTTTCGAGAGGCAAACACAACCGGGGCGGCAGGCTCCGCGTGCCAGCCGAGCGACGCATATAGCGAAAGCGCCATGTGCGGGAATTTGGCGGCGATGGCAACGCCGGCTGCAATGGCACCTATCAAAACCACTGACAGGGCGGCAACGCGCCAGCGCCGGTGATTTACCTTCGGCGCCGGGGTCGAAACCGGCGCTGGCGCCGCCGGCAGGAGCGTTTCCAGCAGCGATGAATTGGACATGACTTTGCCGTCGCGAACCGTCACGAGCGTCGTGTACTCGATGCTTCCCTGCTGTGCCTGCGCCAGAACGAGCCGCAATTCCCGGTAGCGCCGGTCGTTGGTCAGCGGTCCCATTTTGGATGTGGCATCGGCGTGGTCGGCGCATCGTTGCAGGTTCCGCCACTCGCCTTCGCTTAGGCCCTGGATCCAGTATATGCCGCGATTGATGTCCATGATCGTTCAGCAGGACTGCCGGCGTGTCAGCGGCCTGCAATCGCCATCGTCCTTGCGTTGCGGAAACAGGGCCATGGTCATGCGTGTCATCATTGCCTGAAAGCGGGGGTGAGTCGAGCCATCGATATCGTCGACGGTGCCGTGGCTGGTCGACAGGAGCATCCTGTCGCGGCAGAACGCCATTCGCGCCGTTATGCGGTTTCCGGGTGTCTTCTCCGGCGACGTCCCGGTAGAGGGCATGCAGTAGGTTTCCGGGTCCGCTGTTTCGGAGTCGTCGATTGATATATAGACGCGATACACCGAAGTATCCCGGTCGGCCGGCGCATCCGAAAACCGGGTGCGGGGCGTAAAGGCCTGGCTGAACCACCAGTTCGCGGGCTGCATGGCGGCCAGAATGTCGCCATGTACCTGCCGGTCGGGCATCGGAAACGGGTTGCCGGAAATAATGGTCGGGATCACCTTGTGCTGCGACGCGAAGCGGAATTCCGAAGGGGTATAGGCGCGTTCCTGAATGACCGCATAGACCTTCGGCTCGCCAGCGCAGGCGGTCAGACATATTGCCAGGGCGAATAAAGCAAGATAACGCATGCCGACATTATAACACAAAGTGGCGGGTCCCGGTCAGCGCAACCGCGAACCGGCGCTAATCACGTACGATCCTGACCGGACCTTCCCGTGGCGTCGCGCGGCTGCGCTCTATTTCGATGCCGACGCTGGACACTTCCGCGATGGCGTCCAGTTTCTCAGCGCGAACCGTGACCCGTTCGACCCGTTCATCCGACAGGCACAGATCCGCGACGCGACTTGCCAGGGTCTCTACCAGGTTGATGTGCCCTTCGCGGGCCAGCCGTTGAACGCTCTTGACCACTGCAGCGTAACAAACCACCTGCCGGTAACGGTCCGCGTCGAATTTGTCGGCTTCGCGCACAATCAGATCAATATTGATGCGGACCCGTTGCGGCGCGTCGTGCTCATGGTCGTAAATTCCGATTTCCCAGGGAATTACGAGGTCGCGGACGAATATCCGGTAGGTCGGCGCGGCGGATTGCGCCGCCGCGGCATCGACGGGTTTCGCCGGGGCAAGAGGCGTGCCTGCGGTCGTCAAAGGGGATATCCTCCGGGGGAAGGTGATTTCAACACATTATGATGCCGGACATGCGGGTCGGCAACCGCCAACGCCCGTCTGTCATAAAGGAGAATTGCCGCATGCGGCTTAAGGACCGGTTTATCTGGGGTGCAAAAACCCATGTCATGGGCATTCTGAATGTGACACCCGATTCCTTTTCCGGCGACGGCGTGGCGACGACGGTGGCAGCAGTGGCGCAGGCCCGGGGGTTTGCCGCCTCCGGCGCAGATATCATCGACATCGGCGGCGAAAGCACCCGTCCAGGGGCTCAGGCAGTCGGCGCAGTTGCCGAAGCGGGCCGTGTATTGCCGATCATTTCGGCGGTTCGCGATGCGCTGCCGGACGCGGTCATTTCCATCGATACCTACCGGGCAAAGGTCGCGGAAGTCGCGCTCGATGCCGGGGCGGATATCATCAACGATGTCTGGGGCCTGCGGGCGGATCCGGAAATGGCGCCGCTGGCGGCGGCGCGGGGGGTACCGGTGATCCTGATGCATAACCGCAGCCGACCGGGACATGCGGAAATCGACGCCCGGCTCGGCGGGCAATACATTCCGCCCGATTACCGAGACCTGCTGGCGGAAGTTGGCGGCGAACTCGCCGCATTGGCGCAACAGGCGCGCGATGGCGGGATTGAACCGGATCAGATTGTCCTCGACCCCGGACTGGGATTCGGCAAGACCGTCGGGCAGAACCTGGCGCTGATCAACCACCTGGGTCATTTCAGGACGCTCGGTTATCCGCTGCTTGCCGGGCCAAGCCGGAAATCTTTCATCGGGAAGGTGCTGGATGCGCCGGTTGACGAACGGTTGTTCGGCACCGCTGCGACGGTTGCGCTGGCTATTGTGCGCGGCGCGGATATCGTGCGGGTACATGATGTCGCGGAAATGGCACAGGTTGCCCGGATGACCGACGCGATGCTGCGGGCGCCGCTGGCATGAGCGTGCCGGTTTTCATCGCGCTGGGCAGCAATCTGGGCGACCGGGCGGCGCAAATCGCGGCGGCGCTGGAGCGGTTGTCGGCAGTCGCAACCATCGAAAAGCGTTCGCCGGTTTATGAAACCGCGCCAAAATACGTGACCGACCAGCCCGCCTTCCTGAACATGGTCGTCCTGGCCCGGACCGGCCTTGCGCCGCTGGCGCTGCTGGCGGCCACGCAATCCATCGAAAAGGCGCTCGGCCGGATGCCGGGGCAGCGTTTCGGGCCACGGGCAATTGATCTGGATATCCTGTTCTTTGGCGATGACGTGATCGATCTGCCGAGTCTTGCCGTGCCCCATCCCCGAATCGCGGAACGGCGCTTCGTATTGCAGCCGCTCAACGATATCGCGGCGCAGTTACGCCACCCGGAAACGGAGGCAAGCGTGGCGGAAATGCTGGCGGCACTGCCGCCCGATGCGGATGTCCGGTTGTTTGCCGGAAGCGGTCAGAACTGATCCTCGGGCAGGGCGAGGACGGCGCTGTGCCCGTCGCAGATCGGGGTAACCAGCGCCTCGGCCTGGGGGAGGATATTTTCCGCATAGAACCGGGCAGTCACCATTTTCCCCTTGAGAAAATCCGTATCCCCGGCGCCGCCTTCCAGCGCCGCCTGCGCGGCAAGCGCGCTGCGCGCCATCATCACGCCGCCGGCGACGGTGCCGAACAGGCGCAGATACGGCGTCGCCCCGGCCAGCGCCCGGTCGGCGCCGTCGCGGCCCTGTTCCAGCAGCCAGTCGGTTGCCGTACCCAGCGCCTGCAGCGCGCGGGCAAGCTGGCTGCAGATCGCCTTGAAGGCGGGGTCGGGTTCCGCGTCCAGCAATGCCAGCAAAGTGTCGATTTCACCGATATAGGCTCTGACGGCATCGCCGCCGTCGCGCAGCACCTTGCGGGTCAGCAGATCAATGGCCTGGATACCGTTGGTGCCTTCGTAAATCGGCGCAATGCGGGCATCGCGCAAATGCTGCACCGCGCCGGTTTCCTCCATATAGCCCATGCCGCCATGCACCTGAACGCCCAGCGACGCGACCTCCACACCCAGATCGGTACACCAGGCTTTCACGACGGGGGTCATCAGTTCCAGCCGGGTCTGCGCCCTGGCGCGATCCGCCGGATCGCTTGCCCGGCGCGACCGGTCCAGGCAGGCCACCGTGTCCAGGGTCACGGCGCGCATCGCTTCAGTGCTGGCTTTCATGGTCAGCAGCATGCGCCGGACATCGGGATAGCAGATAATCGTTTGCGGCGACCCATCCGGGGCGCTGCCCTGCACCCGCTCACGGGCAAATGCCGTTGCCTGCTGATAGGCCCGTTCGGCAATCGCCAGCCCGGACAGGCCGACATTGATGCGCGCATTGTTCATCATCGTGAACATGCAGTTCAGGCCGCGATTTTCCGTGCCGACCAGATAGCCGATGGCGCCTTCACTATCCCCATAGGACATGACGCAGGTCGGCGATGCCTTGATCCCGAGCTTGTGCTCCAGCGACACGACTCGCAGGTCATTGCGCGCGCCAAGCGTTCCGTCGTCGTTGACGATAAACTTCGGTACGATGAAGAGTGATATTCCCTTCGTCCCCGGTGGGGCATCGGGGGTGCGGGCCAGTACAAGATGGACGATATTGTCCGTCATGTCGTGTTCGCCCCAGCTGATGAAAATCTTCTGGCCACGAATGCGGTAATGGTCGCCTTCGGGCGTTGCCTGGCAGCGCAAGGCGCCGACGTCGGACCCGGCCTGCGGCTCGGTAAGGTTCATCGTCCCGGTCCATTCGCCGGACGTGATTTTCGTCAGGTAGCGTGCTTTCTGGTCCGGGCTGGCATGGGCTTCCAGCAGATCGACGGCGCCCCATGTCAGCAGCGGGCACAGCGCCCAGGCGGTATTGGCGGAAAACCACATTTCCTCCGCCGCCATCCCGACCAACCAGGGCAGTCCCTGGCCGCCATTGGCGGGGTCGAAGGGCAGGCTGTTCCAGCCGCCATCGATGAAGGTCCGGTAGGCTTCGGAAAACCCTTCCGCGGTGCGCACCATGCCGTTCTCCAGCACGGCGCCTTGCGCATCACCGACCGTATTCAGCGGCGCCAGGATATTGCCGGCCAGTTTGCCGGATTCCTCAAGGATCGCATCCACCATGTCCGCGCTGGCGTCCTCGCAGCCCGGCAGATCCTGTACCGCTTTCAACAGGCCCAGGTCGTGAAACAGGAACTTCATGTCCCGGATTGGCGCGTTGTAAGAACTCATGAACCTTCCGTTGCCTTAAAATCCCGGACTACAGCATCTTGCCCGGATTCATGATCCCCTCGGGGTCGAGCGCCGATTTTACCCGGTGCATCATGGCGAGTTCCAGCGGCTGCTTGTAGCGCGCCATTTCGCGCAGCTTGAGCTGTCCGACGCCGTGTTCGGCGCTGAAGGAGCCGCCCATATCGACCACGATGTCATATACGTTCCGCGTGACCGCTTCCCGGTGTGACAGAAATGTTTCCAGGTCCATGTCCACCGGTTGCGAGATATTGTAATGGATATTGCCGTCGCCGCAATGCCCGAACGGCACCGGACGAGCGCCCGGCAGCAGTGCCAGCACGGCGGCATTGGCGCGGCGGATGAAGGCCGGTACGCGGCTGACCCCGATCGAGATATCGTGCTTGATGCTGCCGCCCAGAAATTTTTGGGATTCGACCACCGCGTCGCGGATTCGCCAGAAATCCGCCCGCTGGCTGTCGGACTGGGCAATGGCGGCATCGTCGATTTCGCCGGCCGCCAGTGCTTCGGACAGCAGGGTTTCCATGGCTTCGGCCATGTCGCCATCCGCATTGGCGCCGGACAGTTCGAACAGGGCGTAATCGTCGAACTTCCGGGTCAGCGGGTCGCGGATGCCGGGAATATGCGCCACGGCGGCGGCAAAGGACCGATGGCAGATCAATTCGAAACTGGTCACCCGGTCGCCGCTGGCGGACCGTGCCCGCGCCAGCAGGTCCAGCGAGGCCTCCAGGTTGCGCAGCCCGACAAAAGCGGTCTGCACATCCTTCGGGCGCGGGTACAGCTTGCAGACAGCCGCCGTGATGATGCCCAGGGTCCCTTCGCCGCCGATATACATTTGTTTCAGGTCATAGCCAGTATTGTCCTTGCGCAGCCGTTTCAATCCGTTCCAGATACGTCCGTCCGGAAGTACGACTTCGAGGCCCAGCACCAGATCGCGGGCGTTGCCGTAACGCAGCACGTTGACGCCGCCTGCATTGGTGGAAAGATTACCGCCGATCTGGCAACTGCCTTCGGCGCTGAGACTCAATGGGAACAGGCGGTCTTCGGCCGCCGCGGCCGCCTGGATATTGGCGAGAATGCAGCCCGCCTCCACGGTGATCGTGGCATTCAGCGGATCGATATCGCGAATCCGGTTCATGCGACCCAGGCTGAGAATGATGGCGGCATCTGCTTGCATAGGGATGCCCGCACCGACCAGGCCCGTATTGCCGCCCTGCGGCACAATAGCAATGCCAGCCGAGGCGCAGGCCGACACCACAGCGGCCACGTCTGCCGCAGTATCCGGGCGTACGACAAGCTTGCAGTCGCCCTGGAACATGCCGCGCTGTTCGGCGAGATAGGGCGCAATATCCGCCGGTGTGTCGTACCAGCCTTTCGGGCCGACGATCTGCCTGATCCGGGCCAAAGCGGCCGCGCGCGGCGATAAAGCGTCCTCAGGGGACATGGTTGGCTCCTTCCTGCCCAGCAGGATGTATTGCATCGCCTCGGATGCCGCAAGAAGCGGCGTCTATGGTCGGTTCAGCCGCGCGGCGCCGCTGCCCGCCGCAGCCGGTCATTGATGGCCCGGCCCAGCCCGGTTTCCGGAATCGGCATGACGGCGATTCCCGTCCAGGGCAGCGCATCCAGCAGGCGCAGGCTGGCGAAAAGGTTCGCCGCCGCTTCGTTCAGGTTGCCGGTGACGCTGAGGTTGATCGTGGCGTCCGGCGCCGGTCCAAACCCCAGCAGCGCTTCGCCGGGGGACGCTTTGACCACGTTCATGCGCAGAAGGCGGTCAGGTGCATAATGGCTTGTGAGCATGCCGGGCGATTTCGGCGCATCGTCGTCATTGCCGGCGATCATGAGGGACAGGCCCAGAAACAATTCGATTTCTTCCGTTGTCACTCCGCCGCCGCGCAGAAGGGTCGGGGGCACGCTGGTGGAATCGACCACGGTCGATTCCAGTCCGATGGCGCAGGGGCCGCCATCAAGAATGATGGCGACATGGTCGCCGAGCTCGATAGCCACGTGCTGCGCCGTCGTCGGACTGATCCTGCCGGAGACATTGGCGCTGGGCGCGGCAACGGGGATACCTGCCGCGCGCAGCAGGGATCGTGCGCCTTCGGGAGCCGGAACACGGATTGCGACGGTATCAAGCCCCGCGCTGACCAGAAGCGAAAGGCCTGACCCCGTTCGACGCGGCGCCACTAGGCTTAATGCGCCGGGCCAGAACCGCCCGGCGAGGCGTTCTGTAACCGGTTGCAGGTCCACAAGGTGGCGTGCTGCTTCGGTATCCGGCACATGGACGATCAGGGGATTGAACTGCGGCCGGCCCTTGGCGGCATAGATTGCCGCGACGGCCCGGTCATTGGTGGCGTCGGCGCCGAGCCCGTACACGGTTTCGGTCGGGAATGCGACAAGTTCTCCGGCCTTCAGCGCCTTTGCAGCTTCGGTGATATTCGCCGGCGTCAGGGGGAGTATGCTCGCCATGATCGGGCCGCGGAAGCGCCCTAGTTGGGAACCGGGATATCCGTCCCGTCTTCGAGGTCGATATCGAGGATCGCCATGTTGAAGGCATAGGAGACTTCGCCATCCTCGTCGTCACGGAAGAGGACGCCGATGAACTCGTCATCGATAAGGACTTCGCACGAGCCGTCTTTCTGTTCCTTCAGCGTTATGGCGGTATTGCCGAACTTGCGGCGCAGGTATTTTTCGACACTGAGGAGTTCTGATCGTTTCACGACAGCTTCCTTGGCTTGGATTTGGAGACGGTGGGACCATAGCGCTTTCGGCCGGGCTGTAAAGAAGGTTGGTGACTTTTTAATGGCGCAAGTTGGGGCTTTCTTCTTTCCGTACTTGTGGTTAGTGTCCGCCAGTTTTTAAAATCGGGAGGTCTGACATGGCACGATTCAGGATCGCTGTGATCCCAGGAGACGGCATCGGCAACGAAACGGTACCCGAGGGTATTAAGGCGCTGGAAGCGGCGAGCCGGAAATGTGGTTTTGAGCTGGCGTTCGACCATTATGACTGGAGCTGCGAGACCTATGCCAAGACCGGCAGGATGATGCCGGAAGACGGCCTCGACCAGCTTCGCGATCATGATGCCATTTTCCTTGGCGCCGTCGGGTTCCCCGGCGTGCCCGACCATATTTCGCTCTGGGGGCTGCTGATACCGATCCGGCGGGAGTTCCAGCAATATGTGAACTTGCGACCGGTTCGCCTGCTGCCCGGCATTACGCCGCCGGTGCACGGCTACAAGCCCGGCGATATCGATTTCTTCGTTGTACGTGAAAATAATGAGGGCGAATATTCGGAAATCGGCGGTCGCATGTATGAGGGAACGCCGCAGGAATTCGTGCTTCAGGAAAATATCTTCACCCGCAAGGGCGTTGACCGGATCATGCGCTATGCCTTCGATCTGGCCGCCAGCCGCAAGAAGAAGCACCTGACCTCGGCGACCAAATCCAACGGCATCATGCACACGATGCCCTATTGGGACGAACGGTTTAAGCTGCTGTCCTCCGACTATCCGGAGGTCAAGACAGACCAGTATCATATCGACATCCTGTGCGCCCATTTCGTGCAGCATCCTGACTGGTTCGATGTCGTCGTCGGCAGCAACCTGTTCGGCGATATCCTGTCCGACCTGGGACCGGGCGTTACCGGGACGATCGCCGTGGCGCCGTCCGCCAATATCAACCCGGAGCGGGAGTTTCCGTCCATGTTCGAGCCGGTGCACGGCTCCGCGCCCGATATCGCGGGCAAGGGCATCGCCAATCCGATCGGCCAGATCTGGTCAGCGGCGCTGATGCTGGAACATGTCGGCGCGCCGAAGGCCGGCGCGGCGATATACAATGCCATCGAAGCGGTGTTGTCCGACCCGACGGCACCCAAGACACGGGATATGGGCGGCAAGGCGACGACATCTGAACTGGGCGATGCCATCGTGGCAGCTATCGGTTGACGGTCCGGCCTGCGCGGATCTGCCTTTGGTAAACGCCACGCGCACGCTGTTTGCCAATTTGCCCGCCGGGTTGCGCGGGATGATATTCATGTTCGTCGGCACGATCACGGGCGTCTGCATGCATGCGACGGTCCGGTTTATGAGTGCCGCACTGGAACCGTTCGAGCTGGCATTCTTCCGGAATTCGTTTGCCCTTGTATTCCTGGTGATCCCGTTGATCCGCCTCGGGATTGCGCCGCTGCGTACGAGCCATCCCTGGCTGCACCTGCTGCGGGGCACGCTGACAACCGGCTCGATGCTGTCGTTTTTTACCGCTCTCAGCATCACGCCGCTGGCGCAGGTAACGGCGCTGTCCTTCACCGCGCCGCTTTTCGCCACGATCCTGGCGATATTCTTCCTGGGCGAGGTCGTGCGCATCCGGCGCTGGGCGGCCATTATCGTCGGTTTTGCCGGAACGCTGGTGATCCTGCGGCCGGGGATTATCGAATTCGATCTCGGATCGGTGCTGACACTGTTTTCGGCGGGAACCTGGGGAGCGGCGATCATCGTGACACGAATACTGGGGCGCACCGAATCCAGCCATACGATAACGCTGTATCTTGCGCTGGTGTTGACCGTGTTGTCGTTCGTGCCTGCGACCACGGTCTGGATCTGGCCGGAACCGCATCAATACCTTTGGCTGCTGTTGATAGCCGCTTTTGGAACGGTAACACAGCTCACGGTCACCCAGGCGTTGCGGCTCGGTGCAACCGCCGTTGTCATGCCGATCGATTTCTTCAAGCTGATCTGGGCGACGGCGTTCGGGTTTTTCCTGTTTGCGGAATCCCCCGACGCGATGACTCTCTTGGGCGGCGGTATGATTTTTATCAGTGCAACCTATATTGCTTATCGGGAAAGCAAGCTGAAGAAACGGCCGTCTATCGCCTATGAGAGCGGTGACAAAAATCCAAAAATTCAATAAGCGTGCTTATTAAATATTTTTTCATATACTTTCCCTGACAGGAAGATGATGGAAATCGCAACTATTCAGATGCTGGCGGTGTTCACCCTGATCGTGAGCTCGCTGGTTCTTTATGCGACTGAAAAGCTGCCGCTGGAGGTGACCTCGCTCGGGGTCCTTTGCGCCCTGATGATCCTGTTTCACCTGATGCCTGTACCTGGGATTGACGGCGACAACCGGCTGGATGCGGTGCGGCTGCTCTCCGGGTTCGCAAATCCGGCCCTGTTTGCCGTGCTGGGACTGCTGGTCATCGGCGATGGGCTGGAACGGACCGGCGCACTCGACAAGGGGGCCGCCATGGTTCTCGCGGCCGGGCGGGGCAGCCCCTGGCTGACGGTAACAATGGCGTTGACCACGGTCCTGGCCGTTAGCGCGCTGATGAACAACATTCCCGTCGTCGTCATTTTCATACCTATCATGCAGGCGATTGCCAAACGCCTGGGCAAACGCCCCAGCCACCTGCTGATGCCGCTCAGTTTCGCGGCCATGCTGGGCGGCATGACCACGCTGATCGGGTCTTCCACGAACCTTCTGGTATCCAGTGCCCTGGTGCAGCTTGGCGAGGCGCCGTTCGGATTCTTCGATTTCTCGATACCGGGCATCGTTCTCGCCATTGCCGGCTTGCTGTATCTTCTGTTCGTGGCACCCCGCCTGTTGCCCGAAAACGAGGACATTGCCGAAGGTCTGGCGTAGGATAACCGGCAGTTTATTGCGCAGATTACGATTACGCCGAAATCCGCCCTTGTCGGGGCGGAATTTACCGAAGGCAAGTTGGACAGCCTGTCGGAAATGCGGGTTCTGATGGTGCAGCGGGGTGAGCACGCCTTCGTGTCCCCGTTCCGGCAGGTCCAGTTGCAGGATGAAGACGTCATTGTCGTCGCGGCGACCCGCGATTCCCTGGTCGAGGCCATGAAAGCCGACCCGGCGGCAATGCATCCGCGGCTCGAAGACCAGGTCGAATCGCCGGAACGCTGGCTGATCGGTGGGCAGGTGGTTGCCGATGTCATGGTGCCGCCGGGATCGGCCATGACCGGTCGCACGCTGGAGGAATTCGGCTTCCGCTACCGCCATCACTGTATTGTCGTCGGGATCCAGCGCCGGGGCCGCCTGCTGCGGCAGCGGCTGACCGAAATTCGTATCGAAGCAGGCGATACGCTCCTTGTTCAGGGCCAGTTGCGCGATATCCGCAAGTTGCGCGGAGATCACGATACGCTGCTGCTGGAATGGTCAGCGGAGGAAATTCCGGCAATCCATCATGCTGTGCCGGCGGGGCTGATCTTTCTGGCCGTCGTGGCATCCGCGGCGACCGGATTGATACCGATTTCCGTCGGCGCATTGAAGGGGGCGGTCGCGATGGTCGCAACCGGCGTATTGCGGGTTCGTGATGCCATGCGCGCGCTGGACCGGCAGCTTGTCATGCTGATCGCGTCAGCCCTGGCCCTCGGCGCGGCCATGCAGGAAACCGGCGGCGCCGATTTCATGGCGGAGACAATGCTGGCCGTCGTCGGGCACTCTTCGGTACCGATTGTCCTGTCCGTATTCTTCCTGCTGGTGGCGCTGCTCTCCAATGTGCTCAGCACCAAGGCGACGGCGGTCCTGTTCACACCAATTGCGGTCGGTGTCGCCAAGGCAATTGGCGCGCCGGTCGAGCCGTTTGCCGTTGCCGTCGTGTTCGCGGCGAACTGCTCCTTCGCCTCGCCGGTGGGTTACCAGACCAACCTGCTGGTCATGGGGCCGGCCGGGTACCGGTTCATCGATTTCGTAAAGGTCGGCTTGCCTCTCGTCGGGCTGCTGTGGATCGTGTTCAGCCTGTTCGCGCCCTGGTTCTATTCGCTGTAGGCGGGCTTTACCCTATAGCGGCCAGAACCAGAGGATTGCAGGGACCGCAACGACGACGATTAGGATCTCCAGCGGCAGTCCCATCCGCCAGTAGTCGCCGAACCGGTATCCCGCCGGCCCCATGACCAGAACGTTCGACTGATGGCCGATTGGCGTCAGAAACGCGCAGGAACTGCCGATCGCGACGGCCATCAGCAGCGGATCGGCGCTGACATGGATATGCTCCGCGACGCCAATTGCCAGCGGCGCCATCAGAACGGCCGTTGCAGCGTTGTTCATGATGTCCGACAGGATCATTGCCGCGACCAGGACGACCACGACGATGGACCAGGCCGGCAGGATATCCGACAGGCGGGCAATACCGCCGACGATCAGGTCGGTTGCGCCGGAGGCCTCCACCGCCATGCCGACCGGGACCATGGCCGCCAGCAGCACAATGACCGGCCGGTCAACGCTGGCATAAAGGTCGCGCAATGTCAGGGAACGGGTCAGGACCAGGGCCACGACCGCGCCGGTAAACGCGACCGGTATGGACAGCAGTCCGAAGACGCCCAGCGCGATGGCAACGGCAAATATGATGAGGGGCAGGGGGCTGGGCGTGCGGTGCAGCCCGAGATCCCGTTCGGCGAGCGGCAGGCAGCCCATGGCGGACAGGGATTCCGGCATGGCGTCCGCATTGCCCTGCAGCAACAGGACATCGCCGGCCAGAAGTCGCACACGGCGCAGGTTCTCCCGCACGGGTCGCCCTTGCCGGGCAAGCGCCAGAAGGTTGACGCCATAGCGCCGGTCCAGCATGGCCTGCGCCACGGTGCGTCTCGCGAGTTGCGATGCCGGTGTGATGACGGCTTCCACCAGTGAGACATCCTCGGATTCTAGTTCCTCGGGATTGAGGGTCGCCGTTCCCTCCAGTTTCAACCGGGCTTCATGGATGACGGTTTCAATCGCTTCTGCGCTGCCTTCCAGCAACAGGTGATCATCAGCCTGTAATAGCTCGAACCGGCTTGGGCGCGATCGGCGATTGTCGCCACGCTGAAGAGCGACGACGATTATTTCCCCCTGGCCGGCAGGCTCCAGCAGAGCCGATATTGTCGCGCCTGCGACTTTCGAGTCTTCGGTCACCACCACTTCGGTGATGTAGTCGGCAATCTGGAACATGTCGCTTTCGCTGCCGCCGGTTTGCCGTGCGGGAATCAGGCGCCAGCCGACTACGGCGATGAAAATGGCGCCGACAATGGCAATGATGATCCCGACGGGGGCAAAGTCGAACATGCCGAGGGGTTCGCCGGCGGATTGCGCGCGATAGGTGGCAATGATGATATTCGGTGGCGTGCCAATCAGTGTGATGAGCCCACCCAGCAGGGATCCGAAAGAGAGCGGCATCAGCAGCGCTGCGGGCTGGCGGCCGGCATTGCGCGTCGCGCGGATTAGAACCGGCAGCAGCAGCGCGAGCGCGCCGACATTGTTCATGAAGGCCGAAAGCGCAGCGACGAGGGCTACGACAGCCCCGGTTTGCGTCGTCGGTTCCTTGCCGCTGCGTTCCAGGCCGCGCGCCAGCCAGCCGATCAGCCCGGAATTATGGATGGCCCGGGAAATCGCCAGCACGGCGGCGACCGTAATGACCGCAGGGTGACCGAACCCGGCAAACGCGTCCGCCGCGGGGACGAGGCCGCCAATCACGACCGCGAGCAACGCCATCAGGGCCACGATATCGTATCGCCAGCGGCCCCAGACGAAGAGCCCCATCGTTATGGTTAATACAGTCAGAATGTAAATTTGTGCTGCTGTCACGGAATTTGTGCCTTGCTGATTCCTGCTGCCCCTAACCTATGACGGAATGTCGCAGAACGCACATAAAGGTTGAAACCCGGCCGGGTCCGCAGAATATTGCGGCGCAACATCCGTGCCGTTGACCGTCTGGAAAGTGACGCCTAATCTCCCAGCCGCTCTCGGCTTACCGTAAACCCTGAAAATTCGTATCGCAGTTCTCGCGAAAGGAAACGACAATGTCGATGCCGCACACCCGACCGGGGAATCCTAATTTTTCCTCAGGGCCCTGCGCCAAACGTCCGGGCTGGACGCCATCTGCTTTGGCTGGGGCGTTTCTGGGACGGTCGCATCGCTCCACCGAAGGCAAGGCCCGGCTGGCGGAAGTAATCGACCGCCATCGGACGCTGTTGCGTCTGCCGGACGATTACCGGCTGGCGATTGTGCCGGCGTCCGACACCGGCGCCATGGAAATGGCCATGTGGACGATGCTGGGCGCGCGCGGCGTTGACATGCTGGCCTGGGAGTCATTCGGCGCTGGCTGGGTCAGCGATGTGACGAACCAGCTCAAGCTGCAGGATGTCCGGGCGCTCAAGGCCGAATACGGGCTGCTGCCGGACCTCGGCCAGGTCGATTTCGACCGCGACGTGGTTTTTACATGGAACGGCACAACCAGCGGCGTGCGGGTCCCGAACGGCGACTGGATCCCCGCGGACCGCAAGGGGCTGACGTTCTGTGATGCGACTTCGGCTGTTTTTGCCATGGAACTGCCATGGGAGAAGCTCGATATTGCGACCTGGTCCTGGCAAAAAGTGCTGGGTGGCGAAGCGGCGCATGGGATGCTCGTTCTGTCGCCGCGCGCGGTTGAACGGCTTGAATCCTTCGTGCCGCCCCGGCCCCTGCCGAAAATCTTCCGCCTGACCAAGGGCGGCAAGCTGGAAGAGGGCCCCTTCAAGGGTCTGACCATAAATACCCCGTCGATGCTGGCGGTAGAGGATTGCATCGATGCGCTGAAATGGGCGGAATCGATTGGCGGCCTCGACGCCCTGATTGCGCGCTGCAACGCAAATTTCAAGGTGATCGACCAGTGGGTCGCGGCGCGCGACTGGGTCGATTTCCTGGCCAAGGACCCGGTCACACGGTCCTGCACGTCAATCTGCCTGGCGCTGTCGGATGACGTGCCGCTGGATGCCGCCGCCCTGGCCGCGGCGCCGAAGCGCATCGCGCAACGGCTTGATGACGTCGGCGTGGCTTACGATATCGGTGCATACCGGGACGCGCCGCCGGGATTGCGGATATGGGGCGGGGCGACCGTGGAGAGCGCCGATATGGCGGCGCTGACGCCATGGCTCGACTGGGCCTACGCGGAAATTTTCGAGACTGCCGCCGCAGACTGACGGAAAGAAGAAAAAAATGACCAGAGTATTGATTGCGGATGAGCTTAGCGCCAACGCCGAGGCGGTATTCAGACAGAATGGAATAGAGGTCGATGTGAAGGTCGGCATGTCGCCGGACGAACTGATTGCCTGCATCGGCGATTATGACGGGCTCGCCGTCAGGTCGGCGACGAAAGTAACAGCAGCCGTTCTGGATGCCGCCGCGAAGCTGAAAATCGTCGGCAGGGCCGGTATCGGTGTCGACAATATCGATGTCCCGCTGGCTACGCAGAGAGGCGTCGTTGTCATGAACACGCCCTTCGGCAACGCGACGACAACGGCCGAACACGCCGTCGGCATGATGTTCGCCCTGGCGCGCCAGATTACCGCAGCGAATGCATCGACCCAGGCGGGGAAGTGGGAAAAATCCCGCTTCATGGGCGTCGAATTGACGGGCAAGACGCTGGGCCTGATCGGCTGCGGCAATATAGGGTCCATTGTCGCCGACCGGGCGCATGGGCTGCACATGCGGGTTGTCGCCTATGATCCCTATCTGTCGCCGGAACGGGCCATCGACCTGGGGATTGAAAAGCTCGAACTGGACGATCTGCTCGCCAGGGCCGATTTCATCACGCTGCATGCACCGTTGACCGACAGCACCCGCGGCATCATCGACGCTGGGGCGCTCGCCAAGACCAGGCAGGGCGTCTACATCATCAACTGCGCCCGTGGCGGACTGGTGGTCGAGGAGGACCTGGCGGCAGCGCTTGATTCCGGCCATGTCGCCGGCGCCGGCTTTGACGTGTTCGTCAAGGAACCAGCCAAGGAAAACATCCTGTTCGGTCGCGACAATGTGGTCTGCACGCCGCATCTTGGCGCCGCAACCAACGAGGCGCAGGAGAACGTCGCCGTCCAGGTGGCGGAGCAGATGTCCGACTTCCTGCTGACCGGCGCCGTGACCAATGCCATCAACATGCCCTCTGTGACCGCGGATGAAGCGCCGCGGCTGCGCCCCTACATGGCGCTGGCGGAGCACCTCGGCAGCTTTGCCGGCCAGCTTACCGAAACCGGCATATCGGCGGTAACGGTCGAGTTCCAGGGCCATGTGGCAACCCTCAATACCCGCCCCCTCATGGCGGCGGCGTTGACCGGGCTGCTGCGGCCGATGCTGGATGCGGTCAATATGGTCAGTGCGCCGTCGATCGCCCGAGAACGCAATATCCGTGTCACCGAGTCCAAGGACGAGCAGGCGGGCGATTACGAGACCATGATCCGCATCACCGTTACCACCGAACGGCAGGAACGCAGCGTCACTGGCACCCTGTTCGGCGGTACGCGGGCACGCATCGTCAACATCAAGGGCATCGATATCGAAGCCGAAATGTCGCCATACATGCTGTACATCACCAACAAGGACACACCCGGCGTTATCGGCAATCTGGGCCGGACACTGGGCGATGCCGGGGTGAATATCGCGACCTTCCATCTCGGCCGCGCCGGGCAGGGCAATGACGCCATCGCGCTGTTGCAAATCGATCAGCCGCTTGACGCGTCGGTCGTGGACGCCGTGTGCAAGCTGCCGAATATCTTCCAGGTCAAGCAGCTTGCGTTCTAGATCTGTCCTTCCGGCGGTCCTGCTGCTTGCCCTGATTGCGTGTACGGCAACGGCGCAGGACGCGGCCTGGAAGGCGGAAACGGCGACCCATATTGACGATCTGAGGGATGTCACGCTGTCCGCCGGCAAGGACCGCGTCATCCTGCACACCGGTGACCGGCGTTTCAGGCTCTCGCTGCCGCGCGGGCTGTTCCTGCTGTCGCCGCTGAAGACATCGCAAGAGATCATTCCTGCTTCCATTATTCCGCAGGGCCGGGTCGCATCAGGGGATGGCGCGGTAGCAAAGGCCTGGCTGACCGGGCCAACGGACCGCTACCGGCATGGCGTTCTCGGCGACCGGATTGAGGCGACCGCCCTGCAGGTCGCGTTCGCGAACGGTCGCGAGGCGACATACAGCCTTGAGGATAATTCCGTATTCGAGGACCCGGAACCGCGGGTGGTCACTGTCGATGGCCTGGAAGGTGTCCTCGTGGTCCACACATATCCCCACGCCGGTGCCGCATTGGCGTTCTATGGTGTTGCCGGGAGCGCCATCCAGCCGCTTGCCGAGTCGCGGCCCATCGGGCAGACGAATCGATGGCAGAACCCGGTCGGCGCGGCCGATTTCGATGGCGATGGGAAAACCGAAATCGCTTCGGTCGTGACGCCGCACCTGTCCGGAACGCTGACCCTGTTCCGGCAGTTCGGGCGTATCCTGGAACCGGTTGCATCCGTGTCCGGATATGCCAACCATTTCATCGGCTCCAAGGTTCTCGGCATGAGTGCCATGGCGGATGTCGATGGTGACGGCATCGCGGATATCATTGTTCCGTCGCTCGACCGGCTCAGGCTGGTGGCTATTTCCTTTGCCGGTGGCAAGGCGCGCGAAGTGCAGTCGATTGCCCATGACAGCCCGATTTCAACCTCGATCGTCATGGCGGATATTGATGGCAACGGCGTGCCGGAGATCGTTTATGGTCTCGCCAACGGCGCGGTTACCGTTATCCGGCGTTAGCACCGGCCGTCATCGGTGTTTTGCGCCAGTCATCGCTTGCCCCGGGAGACCAAAACCGCTAGGTAAGCACCCGCCAGACAGGAATGAATTTCGGACATCGGACGCCATGATCGAAGCAGGCAGAGACGCCTTGCTGCCCGACGGATTGCGGGACGGATTACCGCCGGATGCAGCGCATGAAGCGGATATCGCGAACCGCCTGGTCGAGGTGTTTACGCGCTATGGATATATGCGCGTATCGCCGCCATTGGTCGAGTTCGAGGATACGCTGCTCGGCGGCGCGGCGCAGCGCATTGCGAACGCGACTTTCCGCCTGATGGATCCCGTCAGCCAGCGCATGATGGGCGTTCGCGCCGATATGACGCAACAGGTCGCCCGGATTGCCACGACCCGCCTGACGCGCGCGCCGCGGCCGCTGCGGCTGGCTTATTCCGGGCAGGTGCTGCGGGTGCGGGGCAGCCAGCTTCGTCCGGAGCGGGAATTCCTTCAGGCGGGCGCGGAACTGATCGGGTCCGCCGAACCCAGCGCGGATGCGGAAACCATCAGCCTCGCCGCTGCGGCCCTCCAGGCCGTCGGCGTTCGCGACGTATCCGTTGATATCAACCTGCCAACCCTGGTGCCGTCGCTATGCGATGCGCTGGGGCTTGAACCGGCCGTGGCGCAGCGCTTGCGGGCAGCGCTTGACCGCAAGGATATAGCGGAAGTCGAATCCGTTGGCGGGCCGGCATCGGCTCTGTTTGCG
>JAQCHR010000243.1 GCA_027619655.1 Pseudomonadota bacterium | reverse complement strand
AGGGTCCAGTCCCACCAGGAACGCGCCAAAAAGAAATTGCGGCGCGGGAATTTATCCGTATCGTACCGCGACAATTCCGGGTGCCATCCGGGATCCGGTACGACGCCGTGTACAACGATCTCGTTTGACTGATCGATTGACTCGATCCACGGAAAATTGTCGTAATCCCAACTGCTGCCGTCGATGAATTTCATCGCCGGAAATTCTTCCAGCAAAACACGGGTCAGCGCAGCCTCATCGACTTGGGTCATGATGAGCGGTCTGGACCGCTTGGTGGATTTTCGCTCTGTCACGAATTTCTGGCCTCATCTTCGAACCAGGTTCACATTAGCATATATCCTATCGTTTGAGCGACCTGGGATTGTGACCGATTCCGCGTTGGCGTCGTTGCATCTCGATGCGTCGGCGTCGCAACTTGCCGCCCCCAAGCGAAAAGCCCGGCGCGTTGCGCTGCGGAAAGACTCTGACGCGCTACAGAATGTCCCGGAGTATCGCGACCAGCGGGATATCCGCCGCCGGCATCGGGTAGTCACCTAGTCGGACCGGGCGGACCCAGGTGAGTTCCTGGCCTTCGCGCGGCGCAGGATTCCCTTTCCAGACGCGGCAGACGAACAGCGGCATCAGCAGGTGAAAATCGTCATAGCTGTGGCTGGCGAAGGCAATCGGGGCCAGGCAGCTTCGCTGCGTATCGATGCCGATCTCTTCCTGCAGTTCGCGGACCAGTGCCGCCTCGGGCGTTTCGCCGTCATGCACCTTGCCGCCGGGAAATTCCCAGAGCCCCGCCATGGCCTTGCCCGGCGGGCGGCGGGCGATCAGCACCCTGCCGTCCGGATCGACCAGCGCCGCCGCGGCGACCAGTACAATCGGCAGGTCCGCCTCGGGAGCGCGACCGCCGGCATCCCAGCAGCCGGACGGGATGTCGCGCCCGTCGGTCAGGACCGGTAATCCGCGTTGATTTCGATGTAGCCATGCGTCAGGTCGCAGGTCCAGACCCGCGCCTTGCCGCGGCCGAGGCCGATATCGACGCCGATATGCACTTCCTTGCCCTTGATATGGGCGGCCACCGGCGTTTCATCGTAGCCTTCCACGACCTGGCCCTGCTTCGTGATGGCGACCCCGCCCATGGAAACCGACAGCTTGTCGCGATCCGCCGGTTCGCCGGCCTTGCCGACCGCCATGACGATCCGGCCCCAATTGGCGTCTTCGCCGGCGATTGCCGTCTTGACCAGCGGCGAATTCGCGATCGACAGGCCGATCCGCCGCGCCGAAGCCGCCGAAACGGCGCCGGCCACGTCGATGGTCACCAGTTTCTGGGCGCCCTCGCCGTCGCGGACGATCTGGATCGCCAGGTCCGTCATAACCTCTTCCAGCGCACGCCGGAAATCCTTCAGATTCGCATCCGCCGCCGAGGTGACATCCGGATGCTTCGCGCCCTTGCCGGTGGCGCAGAACAGGACTGTATCGCTGGTCGAGGTATCGCTGTCGACCGTGATGCTGTTGAACGACTTGTCGGTCGCCGATTTCAGGATCGACTGCAGGACCTTCGCTGGAATTTTCGCGTCGGTAAAAAGAAAGCCGAGCATCGTCGCCATGTCCGGCGCGATCATGCCGGACCCCTTGGCAAAGCCTGCGATGGTCACTTCGGCATTGCCGATTTTCACCTTGCGCACGGATCCCTTGGGGAAGGTATCCGTCGTCATGATTCCCCGCGCCGCCAGTTGCCATGAATTCGGCTTTAACGCCTTGAACAGCTTCGGCAGCCGTTTCGAAATATGGTCCGGCGGCACCGGTTGGCCGATCACACCCGTGGAGGCGACGAAGATTTCCTCCTTCTTGCATCCGGCCAGCTTCGCGGCGGCTTCGACTGTCGCATCGACAACCCGGTCGCCGGCGATCCCCGTAAAGGCATTCGCATTGCCCGAATTGACGACGATGGCGCGGACCTTGCCGCCCGGCAATACCTTGCGGCACCAGTCGACCGGCGCGGACGGGCATTTCGACGTTGTGAAGACCCCGGCGATGGTCGTGCCTGCGGCAAGGCAGGCCATCATCATGTCCTTGACCTTCGGGCCGGCCTTCAGGCCGACATGCTGGCCCGTGATGGTAACGCCCGGGATTTCGGGTATCGAGGGAAAACTGGCAGGGGCAAGCGGGGATTTTTTCAGCATGTCTGACCTATTGCGGTTTGGGTGCGGCTGCAGGCGCCGGCTCCATCGGCGTACCGTCAAGTTCGAACCGTTCTATCTTAGCGCTTTCCATAAACTTTGCCATTATCTCAACAGCGACGTTACGGCCGGCACGCTGCATCAGCTGCGGCTTCATCTCCTCAAATGTCGGCGGCTGGGTCGTCCGGCGCTCGACGAGTTGAATGACATGGTAACCGAAGCGCGTTTTCACAGGCGCCTTGCTGATCTCGCCGGGTTTCATGGCGAAGGCGGCATCGGCGAACGGCTTCACCATATCTTCCTTCTTGAAGAACCCCAGGTCGCCGCCATTCGGCGCGCTTGGCCCGGTCGAGAATTCTTTCGCTGCATCCTCGAATTTCTTGCCGGCGGCGAGATGGCCTATGACATTCGTGGCGTCAGTTTCGGTTTTCAGCAGGATGTGCCGCGCATGGACCTGTTCCGAGGGGGGATTCTGCGCCAGGAATGCATTGTACTGGTTCTGCAGGAAATCCGGCGACATATTCTGTTCGATCAGCCGGTTCAGATACACCTCGCCGATCACTGCATCCTCGAGATACTTCATGCGGGCGACAACAAGCGGATCCGTGGCCATTTTCTTCTGTCGGCCTTCGGTCACCAGCAACTGCTGCTGGATCACGCGGTCAAGCAGCCGCGGATATATCGCCTCAAGCCCGCCCTGCTGCTTGATCGAGTCCGGCAGCGCTTCGAACTCCCGCAGTACCGTGCTGCGCATGATCTTCTTACCATCGACCACGGCGACAGGAATATCCGCATCCGTCTGCGCGACTGACAGCCCCGGAACGGCCGCCACCGGCAGGAATATGGCAAGGGCCGCAAGGGCATGGCATAGGCGGGGCATCGTCAATCTCCTTCAGGATTACAGGGGGTTGTCGCCCCGCAAGGTTGTGCAGTGGCATAAACCATATCCGCCTGGAACAGACAAGACAGCACGAATGTAACGCGCGCGCGGCGTTGACAGTCGATGCCGGGAACCTTATTTGACGAGCCTAGTACGCTGCGCTTCGCGGCGACGGGTCCGTCATACGGCTTGGAGGACCCTTATTCTGTAACCCCGGATCCGAGGTTCTCATGATCGGCGGCATGCTCCGACGGGTATTTGGAACCCCAAACGACCGATTTATCAAGTCGTTACAGGGAACGATCGACGCAATTGGCGCGGCGGAGCCGGATGTATCTTCGCTCAGCGACGATGCGTTGCGGGCCCGGAGCGAACTGTTCCGGCAGCGGCTGGCGGACGGCGAAACGCTGGATGACATCCTGGTGGACGCCTTCGCAACAATTCGTGAGGCGGCAAAACGGACGCTGGGACAGCGGCATTTCGACACGCAGCTTATCGGCGGCATGGTGCTGCATCAGGGCAAGATCGCCGAAATGAAAACCGGCGAAGGCAAGACCCTGGTCGCCACGCTGGCGGTCTATCTCAACGCGCTGGAAGGCAAGGGCGTTCATGTCGTCACCGTGAACGACTACCTGGCCAGCCGCGATTCCGAGTGGATGGGCCAAGTCTACAAGTTCCTGGGCCTTACGGTGGGATGTATCGTCCATGGCCTGAACGATGACCAGCGGCGCGAACAGTACGCCGCCGACGTGACCTATGGCACGAACAACGAATTCGGCTTCGACTATCTGCGCGACAACATGAAGTTTTCGCTGGATGAGATGGTCCAGCGCGACTTCAACTTCGCGATCGTCGATGAGGTCGATTCGATCCTGATCGACGAAGCGCGCACGCCGCTGATCATTTCCGGGCCGACAGACGACTTTTCTGAAATGTATCAGAAGATCGACAAGCTGATCCCGAAGCTGGCGCCCGAGGATTTCGAAAAAGAGGAAAAGCAGCGCAACGTAACGCTGACCGAAACCGGTACCGAGCATATCGAGCAGTTGCTGGTGGACGAAGGCATTATCGAGACTGGCAACCTGTATGACCCGCAGAACATTTCCATTGTCCATCACGTAAACCAGGCGCTGCGGGCGCATACCCTGTTCCAGGCGGACAAGGATTACATCGTTGCCAACGACAAGGTCGTCATCATCGACGAGTTCACCGGTCGCATGATGGAAGGGCGCCGCTTCTCCGAAGGCCTGCACCAGGCGCTGGAAGCGAAGGAAGGCGTCACGGTCCAGCAGGAAAACCAGACGCTGGCCTCGATCACCTTCCAGAATTATTTCCGCCTGTATCCGAAACTGGCCGGCATGACCGGCACGGCGCTGACGGAAGCCGGCGAATTTGCGGAAATCTACGGGCTGGAAGTTGTCGAGGTACCGACCAACCGGGGCATGATCCGCAACGACCAGGATGACGAGGTCTACCGGACCAAGCGCGAAAAATTCGACGCCATCGTCAAGCAGATCCAGGAATGCCGGGCGCGCCAGCAGCCGGTGCTGGTCGGCACGGTCAGCATCGAAAGTTCCGAGGAACTTTCCGCGGTGCTGAAAAAGCAGAATATCAAGCACAATGTGCTGAATGCCCGCCAGCACGAACAGGAAGCCTTCATCATTGCCGATGCGGGCATACCCGAAGCCGTGACGATCGCCACCAACATGGCGGGCCGCGGCACCGACATCCAGCTCGGCGGCAATCTGGAAATGCGGCTGATCCGCGAATTGCGGGATATCGACGACGACGCCCGGCGCGAAGCCCATACGAAGGAAATCGAAGCCGAAATCGCCGAAAAGAAGGCCGTCGTGCGCGCCGCCGGCGGGCTTTACGTGCTGGGCACGGAACGGCACGAATCGCGCCGCATCGACAACCAGTTGCGGGGCCGGGCCGGGCGCCAGGGCGACCCCGGCGATTCCAAGTTCTTCGTCTGCCTGGAAGACGACCTGATGCGTATCTTCGGTTCGGAACGCATGGATTCGATGCTGCGCAAGCTGGGGCTGGAGGATGGTGAGGCGATCATCCACCCCTGGATCAACAAGGCGCTGGAAAAGGCGCAGCAGAAGGTCGAGGCGCGCAATTTCGATATCCGCAAGCAGCTGCTGAAATACGACGATGTCATGAATGACCAGCGCAAGGTCATTTACGAGCAGCGCAAGGAACTGATGCGCGCCGAAGAGGTCCAGAAGGACGTGCTGGAAATGCGCCAGCAGATCATCGAGGACCTGGTGGCAAGCTGCATTCCCGCGGGCGTCTACGCCGAACAGTGGGATATTGCCCGCCTGCACGAGGAATGCCTGCGCGTGTTCGGGCTGGACCTGCCGGTGCAGGACTGGGCCAAGGAAGAAGGCATCGCCGACGAGGAAATCGAAGAGCGAATCAATGACGCGGTCGGCCGCAAGCTGGCCGGCAAGGTTGCCAATTACGGCGCGGAACTGATGCGCATGGCAGAAAAAAGCCTGCTGCTGCAAATCCTGGATCAGAGCTGGAAGGAACACCTGCTGCAGCTCGACCACCTGCGGCAGGGTATCAACCTGCGCGCCTATGCGCAGCGCGACCCGCTGAACGAATACAAGAGCGAAGCCTTCACCATGTTCGAGCTGATGTTGAACAACGTCCGCGAGACGGTGACCCGTGTCCTCTGCCATATCGAATTTCAGACCCAGGCGCCGCCCGAGCAGATGTTCCAGCGCGAACAGCCGGAAATGGAAGAAGCCCGTGCGGACCCCGCCGGGGCCGGCGGCGCCGCGGTTGCGACGCGGCGGCGTTCCGCGACCGAGGTCGTGCCAGAAGACCCCGAAACCTGGGGCAAGGTCCAGCGCAACGCCCCCTGCCCCTGCGGGTCAGGCAGGAAATACAAGCACTGCCACGGCAAACTCTGAAGCCGGACGCTAAATAAGATCAGCGTTCAGCCGATACCGCGGTCGCCCATTTTCAGGAATTTTTCGCGGCGCTGCCGGCGCAGCTTCGCGCCATCCAGTCCGCGCAGGGCTTCCAGGGCCGCCTCCAGCGCGTTTCCGACGGATTCAATCGCCTTGGCGGGTTCGCGATGCGCGCCGCCCACGGGTTC
>JAQCHR010000242.1 GCA_027619655.1 Pseudomonadota bacterium | reverse complement strand
CTTCGGAAACCTGCGCCAGCCAGCCGGCATTCGATGGTTCGATCATAATCCCCGCTCCCCCTGCCCCTTAGCGCTTCGTGCACAGCGCCATGATGGCGCCCGCATCCGGTGCTGTGTCCAGCGACCATATGGCATCGGCCAGCGGCGTCACATCCGCGTCGAAGCCGCCATATTCCGCCAGCATGGCCAGCTTGTCGTTCAGCCCGGCGTCGCTCATCGGGTTGCGCGAACCGCCCTGGGTATCGGCGATTTCCACCGTATGGGTCGCGCCCTGTTTCGTGCGGACCACGACCTTCACCCCTTCGATATCGTAGCGGTCATCGTCGATGAAGCGCACCGCCGGACGGATACCGTCCCGCAGCGTTTCCGCCACCGCCGCATCGCTGAACTCCGCCAGCCCCGCGCGGCCCCGGCGCAGCGCGATGGCAATCGCGTGCTGGGCGCTGACCTGGGATTCGCGGCCGGTGGCGACATCCGGCCGGTCGGTCCGCTGCTGCAGGAACGGGTGCCCGGTCAGTTCCACTTCGGCGACATCCTCAATGGCAAACGCGCCCGTGCCATGCAGGTTGATGCAGGCCTCCATCACCGGGTTGAGGACGATGCCGGTCGGATAGGGTTTGTAGGTGTTCTTGGCGATTTCCCAGACCGCGCCCAGTCCGTCGAACAGGGCGTCGGTTTTCGGATCGTCCGCATAGACCGGCAGGAACCCGCGCACGCCTTCCAGCGGCGACGCCGGGCCGGAAAACCCTTCCGCCGCCAGCAGGGCCGAGGTCAACCCGTTGCGGGCGGCGTTGCCGACGCTGATGCTCTTGGACATGGTGCCCAGCGTTTCGACCAGCCCCGACGCCTGGGCGGAGGCATTGCCCAGCGCCCAGCCGAACTGTTCCTCCGTGAGGCCGACCAGCGCGCCGACCCCCACCGCCGCGCCGAAGATGCCGCAGGTGGACGTGATGTGCCAGCCGCGCCCGTAATGATAGGGCGATACCGCATTGCCGATCCGGCATTCGATTTCACCGCCCAGGATGAAGGCCCGCATCAGGTCCGCGCCGCTGCACCGGATGATTTCCGCATGGGCGAACAGGGCGGGTGAAATCGGCGCGGTCGGGTGGATGATCGTATTGGGATGGGTGTCGTCGTAATCGAAGATATTGGCGCTCATGGCGTTCACCCAGGCCGCGAGCAGCATGTCGCCCCGTTCCGCCCGCCCGATGATCCCGGTATCGCGATTGCCGGCAAACGGCCCCAGCACGGCGAGGCCCTTGTCGATGGCCGGCTCGCGGCATCCGCCCAGCGCCGTCGCGAATCCGTTCAGCAGCGAGCGCTTTGCCTCATGCCGCACCGCTTCAGGGATGTCGTCCCACTTTGTGTTATGGACGAAACGGGCCAGCCGGCGGGTTACCGCACCGGCAGCGGACGGAGAAGCATCTGGCATGGCGGCATGTCCTGGATGAAAATCGGGTTTCGGGAAATCTAGGCTAGCACCCGGGTTACCGCAAACTCAACGAAGCCGGGATTTGTGCAATTCCGACCAATGGCCATAAGATGTCGATGCCGATCAACTGTCCTGGAAGAGCGCCATGAAACAGCGGGAATGCGATGTCGTCATTGTCGGGGCCGGTTTTTCCGGGCTGTACCTGCTGCACCGGCTGCGGGGACTGGGATTTTCCGTCCGGGTGTTCGAGGCGGGTGCCGGCGTCGGTGGCACCTGGTACTGGAACCGCTACCCCGGTGCGCGCTGCGACGTGGAAAGCATGCAGTATTCCTATTCCTTCGACGAGGCACTACAGCAGGAATGGGACTGGAGCGAGCGTTTTGCCGGGCAACCGGAAATCCTTGAATACGCCGAACATGTGGCCGACCGGTTCGACCTGCGCCGCGATATCGAATTCGACACCACCGTCAAAAGCGCCCGTTTCGACGACATGACCGGCCGCTGGGCCATCGAGACCGAGACAGCGAAGGGCGGCGAGGCGCTCATCGCAAAGTTCTGCATCATGGCGACGGGATGCATTTCCACCGCGCAGATTCCGGACCTTGATGGATTATCCGAATACACCGGCGGCACATACCACACCGGGCAATGGCCGCATGAGGGCGTGGATTTCACCGGCCAGCGCATCGCGGTCGTCGGCACCGGCTCATCCGGCATCCAGGCCATCCCGGTACTGGCGGCACAGGCGGACCATGTCACCGTGTTCCAGCGCACGCCGAATTATTCGCTGCCGTCGCAGAACGGGCCGATGACGGAAGAATACGCCCGCCAGTGGAAGGAAAACTACCCGGCCTTGCGCGAAGAGCAGCGCTACACGATCAAGGGCTCGATCCGCGACCTGAACGACGTGCCCGCCTATTCCGTCAGCGCGGAAGAACGCCAGGCGGTCTATGAAAAGCGCTGGCAGATCGGCGGCACGGGGTTCCTGGGTGCGTTCAACGACCTGATCGTCGACCGCGAGGCCAATGAAACCGCGGCGGAATTCGTGCGCAACAAGATCCGCCAGACGGTGCGCAACCCGCAAATAGCGGAATTGCTGGCGGCGAAAGGCTACCCCATCGCGACCAAGCGAATCTGCGTCGATACCGGCTATTTCGAAACCTATAACCGCAACAATGTGGCACTGGTCGATATCAGCGAAACGCCGATCGAAAAGGCGGTGCCGCAGGGCCTCGTCCATGCCGGCAGGACCTATGAATTCGACAGCATTGTCTTCGCCACCGGCTTCGACGCGATGACCGGCACGCTGTTCAGGATCGACATAAAGGGCCGCGAAGGCCGGGCGCTGCGCGACAAATGGCGCGACGGGCCGCGTACCTACCTGGGCCTGATGAGCGAGGGCTTCCCCAACCTGTTCACGATCACCGGACCGGGCAGCCCCTCGGTGCTGAGCAACATGATGGTATCCATCGAGCAGCATGTGGACTGGGTGACCGACTGCCTTGTCGACATGCGGTCAAAGGGCCGCGAGGTAATCGAACCCGACCTGCAGGCCGAGGATGACTGGGTCGAGCATGTCAACGTGACCGCGCACAAGACGCTCTACCCGCAGTCGGCGTCCTGGTACATGGGCGCGAACATCCCCGGCAAGCCGCGCATCTTCATGCCCTATATCGGTGGCGTCGGCCCGTACCGGAAAATCTGCGACGCAGTGGTCGCGGACGGCTATCGCGGCTTCCGCTTTGAAGGGGATGCAGCGAAGGAAGCGGCGGCGGATTAGGGCCGCAGGACGCGCAACCCGGCGGGAAACCGCGCTGCGCGGCGTCATCACGCAAGAGGCTTTGCGGCGGGCGCTGTTGTGCTAGTCTCCCGTCATGCGCGCGTCCCGAAGGGACGGCGGCACCCACATAATCCACTCCAGGGGAGGACATGAAAATGGCGTATGAAAGCATGATCTGCGAGATGATCACCATCCGCGGCGACAATAACGACCCGGTCTCGGCCTATACGGCGCGGCCGATGGGCCCGGGGCCCTTCCCCTGCGTGGTGCTGATCCATCACCTGCCGGGCTGGGGCGAATTCTACCGCGAAATGACGCGCAAGTTTGCCCATCACGGCTATGCCGCGATCAGCCACAACCTGTATGAGCGTGTCGGCCAGGGCGATGCGGACGATGTCGCCGCCAAGGCGCGCGCCGAAGGCGGCGTCGCCGACAGCCAGGTGATCGCCGATACCGAAGCCGCCGTGCAGTGGATCAAGGCGCAGCCCTACAGCAATGGGAAGGTCGGCGTAATCGGCAGCTGTTCCGGCGGGCGACAGGCCTTCATGTATGCCTGCAACACCAAGAGCATCAACGCCGTCGTCGAACAATGGGGCGGCCGCGTGGTGCAGGCGGAAGACGACCGCCCGGCAAAGCAGCCGGTGCAGCCGCTGGACATGACCAAGGACCTGTCCTGCCCGATCCTGGGCCTGTTCGGCAATGACGACCGCGCGCCAAGCCCGGAGCAAGTTGACCTGCACGAAGCCGAACTTAAAAAGCACGGCAAGGATGTCGAATTCCATCGCTATGACGGCGCCGGTCACGGCTTCTTCTACTACCATCGGCCGTTATACCGGGTGGAGCAGGCGCTGGACGGCTGGGAAAAGATCTTCGCCTTTTTCGGCAAGCATCTGAAATAGGAGGTTTGCTTCATGTGCACGTCGATCGTCGAAATCGCCGAGGCGGAAGGTGCTGCCCGCAACAAGGATGGCTGGTTCAAGCTGACGCATTCGGTCGTGGCCTATGACCACCCGCAGCGCGCGCTGGACGAGGATGCGGTGCTCATCGACTTTACGAACCGGGATATGGACCCCGGTGCGCGGGCGGCGGTGGAACTCAGCCTTGATTCCGCAAAAGCGTTGTATGCGGCGCTGGGCAAGGTGATCGCGGAGGCCGATGCGGAGGAAGGGATGCGGGTCGAATATGCCGGCCCGGCCCATCCCCGTTTCCGCAAACAGGCGCTCGCCGCCGAATAGGAAGCGGGCGGCGGCGCGGCGTTCAGGGAGGGAAACGGCATGTTTGACCTGATCATTCGTGGCGACCAGGTCGTCACGTCCGAAGGCACGGGGCGGTGGGATATCTGCATCCGCGGCGAGACCATCGCCGCGATCGCCGCCCCCGGCACCTTCGGCGATGAACAGGCGGGACGGGTCATCGACGCCACCGGGAAGATCGTCATTCCCGGCGGCATCGACCCGCATATCCATTCGCTGTGGCATATCCCGGCGCTGGATGGCGGCGAGGCCAGCATGACCGACGGTCCCGACGTGGTCAGCCGGGCGGCCATTCATGGCGGGACGACGAGCCTGCTCGACTTCGCCACCCTGCAGCCGGGCCAGACCGTCGAGGAGGCGATCAACATCCGCAAGCAGGACTGGTCCGGCAAGTGTTACGCCGATTACGGCTATCACCTGATGCTGCAGGGGGCTATCGCGCCGGAAATCCTGCCGCAGGTTGGCGAGGCCATCCAGGACGGCTATCCCTCGATCAAGATATTCACCACTGACATCACCCCGTCGCGCCGCGGCCGCAAGATCACCCACGGCCATATCTGGGAAATCTTCAAGGTGCTGAAGCGCGAGGGCGGAATCGGCGCGATCCACGCCGAGGATGACGAGATTGTCATGCATATGTATGACGTGCTGAAGCGCGAGGGCCGCACCGGCTTCGAGAACATGTCGGAAGTGCATAATTCGATGTCGGAGGACCTGTCCTTCCGCCGCATCATCCGGCTGGCAGAACATGTCGATGGCACGCCGCTATACATGATGCATGTTTCCGCCGCGACGGGCGTCGCCGCCATCGAGGCCGCCCGCGCCCGCGGCTTTCCGATCTATGGCGAAACCCTGCACCAGTACCTGATGTTCACGCATGACCATTACAAACGCCCGAATGGCCAGATCTATCACACCTATCCCAGCCTGAAGGAAACCTCCGACCAGGACGCCTTGTGGCGCGGCCAGCTCAACGGGTCGATCAGCACCATCGCCACGGATGAAATCTGCTGCACCCTGTCGACCAAGACGCAGGGGCATTGCATCGACGATGTTACCGGCGGCAATGCCGGATGCGAACCGCGCGTTTCAGTGATGTACACGGAGATGGTGACGAAGCGCGGCTACAGCCTGCGCAAGTTTACCGACATGGTCTCGACCAATGCCGCGAAGCTGATGGGCATGTACCCGAAGAAGGGCGTGCTGGCGGCGGGCAGCGATGCGGATATCACCGTGCTGGACCCGGCCGCGCGGCGCACCATCACCGCCGCCCGGCTGCACGAGACCGATTATACGCCCTGGGAAGGCTACGAGGCGGAAGTCTGGCCCAGCATGACCGTGCTACGCGGCAAGATCATGATGGAAGACGGCGCATTTCTTGGCGACGTGAAGGACGGCAGGTTGCTGAAACGGAAAGTCGCCGAGGACATCCGGAACCGGCCGGCGCTTTAGGGTCCGATCATGGATTGCTGGGATCGCCTCTGGTGATCCAACGGCCATGTGACTCTGTTCTTTCTTCCGGACGATATAATACGTCGCCATGACCTCGTATTCCCCCGGTCAACATATCAGCGGGATGCGATGAAACTTTCCAGTTTGCCCAGGGTTTGCTGTCCCAGTTCCACGGCGCCGAATCCCTTCGCGTTCTGGTATTCGGCAGCCGTGCTGAAAACCATGCCCAACGTTACCTTCGTC
>JAQCHR010000241.1 GCA_027619655.1 Pseudomonadota bacterium | reverse complement strand
GCAAAGCTGGCCAAGGTTGAGGACTACCTCAATACCCTCCGCACGATCGAATCGCGCTTCGTACAGGCGAATCCGGACGGCAGCTATCTCGAAGGAAAAATGTATCTGCAGCGGCCGGGCAAACTGAGATTCGAATATGATGCGCCTTCGCCCTACCTGATCGTCGCATCCGGTAGCTGGTTCATGTATGTGGACCGCGAACTGGGGCAGCCGAATTACCTGCCGATCGAAAAAACCCCTGCCTATTTCATCCTTCGGCCGAAATTTGAATTTGGCGGCGACCTTCGCGTCACCGCGCTGCTGCAGGGCGAAAACGTCCTGCAGGTCGAACTGGAACAGGCAAGCGAACCGGATGCGGGGCAGGTCATGCTGATCTTTACCGAATCGCCACTGGCCTTGCGCAAATGGCGCGTGATCGATTCGCAGGGCGGGTTGACCGACACCACCCTGATCAACCCGCGCTACGGCATCCCTCTTGCGGACCGTCTGTTTGAATACCAGGCGCCGGCGCCCAACAGCGACTGACGGATGCAGCCGGGACCGCCCGGACAGCGCATTTTGTTAACGGTCAATATTTTCGGAAATTTAAGCAATCCCGGCTACCTATAATCGGTAGGAGCCCGAAGCATTGCGGATTCGCCGCAATCTCCGCGTATAGCCCCTACCGGCAGGCCTGAATGACCATGGATGATGTCGTTTCAAAACCGCAAGGCGCGGACGGAACATCCCACGGCGACCCGCTTGGTTTGAACTGGGGTGAACAGATCTTTGAAGCGGCGCCCGTCGGCTTGCTGGTTGTCGATGCGAACGGCTTAATCGTGCAGGCCAATGCGGCGCTTTGCGCCATATTCGGATATGACCGATATACGCTGCCCGGCAAAGGCATGGAATTCCTGCTGCCCGAACGATACCGGAAAGATCATTCCGCGGCACTAGCGGCGGGTCAGCGAATCCCGGAAAAGCGCGCCATAGGCGCCGGCAGCGACTTGCACGGCCTGCGCAGCGACGGGACGGAATTTCCGGTGGAAATCGGCCTGGATCCTATCGTTCTTGGCAGCCGGGCGATGACCCTGGCTTCCGTTCTCGATATATCCGAACGAAACCGCATGCTGCAGCAGTTTGAACAGATCGTGGATGCCGCGCCACAGGGTATCCTGATCATCGATCAGGCCGCGACAATCACACTCGTCAACAGCAGCCTCTGCGAAATTTTCGGCCATGCGGCGGAAGACCTGATCGGATCGCCGCTTGAATGCCTGCTGCCGGAACGATACCGGGAGGGGCATGTCGGGATCCGGAACGGGTTCCTCGCCGAACCGCACAAGCGCGCCATGGGACTGGGACAGGACCTGACCGCCCTGCATCGGGACGGCACCGAGTTTCCGGTCGAAATCGGCCTCAGCCCCATCGTATCGGAATCCGGCATGAGCATCCTAGCATCCGTCACGGATATCACGGGGCGCAAGAATGCGGAACACAAGCTGCAACAGGCGAACCGGGAACTGGAGGAGTTCACCTCCGTTGCATCGCACGATCTGCGTTCGCCGTTGCGTGGCATTGCAAACCTGCTGGAATGGATCGAGGAAGACCTTGGCGATGGCGCGCCGCAGACCGTCAGGGGCCATATCGACAAGGCCGCTATTCGCGTGCGCCGGATGGAACGGCTGATCGACGACCTGCTCGATTATGCGCGGGCCGGGCAGCAGTCGGACGAAGTGGAAGTCATCGACGTTGATATGCTGACAAACGAAATTCTGGGCCTTGTTGCGCCGGAATCCGGCTTCACCTTCGAAAAGGACATCAGGGTTGCGCCATTCCACGGCAGCAGGGTACCGCTCGAAACCTGTATCCGGAACCTGGTCAGCAATGCGATCAAGCATCATGACAGGGATACCGGCCATATTGTCATTTCCGCCGTCGAGGAAGCCGGCTATTGCGTGACCCGGGTTACCGACGACGGGCCTGGCATCCCGCCGGAGGTTCGCGACCGCGTATTCAGGCTGTTCCAGACACTGAACGCTTCAAAAGACGGCGGAACAGGCCTGGGACTCGCCATTTCCAAGCGCCTGGTCGAAGGACACGGCGGCAGCATTTGCATTGAATCCTCGGAGACCGGGCGCGGCACCACGTTCCGGTTCCAGTGGCCGATGTTTCATCGGCGTGACCTTGGAGACGGCGAAAAAGCATGACTGTAAGCATTCTGTTGGTAGATGACGACGACGTTGCCCGGGAAGCCATGATCCGCAATCTGAGAAAAAGCGGTGCGGATATTGATATTGTCGAGGCGGAAGACGGTTTTGCCGCGTTGCAGATCATGCTGGGAGTCGACCCTGTTCGCGTCATTTCCAAGCCGTATTTCGTTTTCCTGGACCTGAACATGCCGCGCATGGACGGGTTTGAATTTCTCAATCTGGTGCGCGGCAACCCGAAGATTGCCGACACCACCATCTACGTTCTCAGCACATCGAACGCCAGGGCCGACCAGAAAATGGCCTATGACAAGAATGTCGCGGGATATCTCGTAAAATCCCAGGTCGGCAAGGATTTCGGCATGCTGGCTAACCTGATGAAAGTTCCACACGCCACATCCGGCTGAGTGGAACGGGCCTTACTGGATTCCAGACAGGGATACCCTTAGCCTACCCCCCAGCACAAGGGTATCGGTATCGCTGCAGTTGATCGGCCGGCTATCGTACCTGTCGAAATCTCCGTGACGGCGGCGTAGAATGCGATTTCGGATTCCTCTGTCTGGAGCACCACATGCCTTCCTTCGATATTGTATCCCGCACCGAACTTTCCGAGGTCGATAACGCCGTCGGGGGGGCGATGCGGGAAATTGGTACACGCTATGACTTCAAGGGCAGCGCGTGCAGCATCGAGCGCAAGGAGGAAACCCTGCTGCTCGCCGCCGATGACGAAATGAAACTGCGCCAGGTACAGGAACTGCTGCGCGGTTATCTGGCGAAACGCAAGGTCGAGGTCGGCGCCTTTGAATTCAAGGAGCCGGAAAAGGCCAGCGGCAATTCAGTGCGCCAGACCGTCCTTATCAAGCAGGGGGTCGAACGGGAACTCGCCCAGAAACTGGTGAAGGCGGTAAAGCAGGCAAAAATGAAAGTCCAGGTGGCGATCCAGGGCGACGAACTGCGCGTTTCCGGCAAGAAACGCGACGACCTGCAGCAGGCCATCGCGCTGGTAAAGGAATTGAAGATCGAACAGCCCCTGCAATACGTCAACTTTCGCGATTGATCCGGCGCGCGCCGGACCTGTCGCAATGCCCGATCAGTAGAATGCGAAGGCGCGCATTTCGATGCTTTCGCGCGGCGCCGCGTCCGGTGGCGATGACGGATCGGTGAAGGATGTATGCGCGGTAAATTGCACGCCGGCGGATGCGTCACTGTCGTACACCTTGAAGACCAGCGCCTCGTCGATCTTCATCAGCGGGAAATAGAACCATTTATGCGCCGGATTATAGGCGATGTGATAGGTCTCGCCGGTCCGGTCGCGGTAGCGTCGTTCGTTGCGGATGAACCCGCTGGCCGGGATGGACCGCCCGTCGCACATGGCCAGCGGTTCCGATTCGACCACCGGCTGGATGCCGCGCCAGACCTGGATAATGGCAAACCGGCGCTGTAATGCGGCCTCGGCTTCGGCGGGCGGCAATATGTCACGCACGCGTTGCGGCGCGGAGCGTTCGGTGTAATCGTTATGCACTGACTTCACGGTACTGCGGATCCAGCGTTCCGCGTGATGCGATGAATCGGTCGTCCGCACCGTGTGATCGAAGACAACCACGCGCGATGCGCCGCTCTCCTTCCGGATCAGGGTTTCGACTTCCGGGTAATACGTATTCAGCACGTCGCGTTCGTCAAAGAAGTCTTTCACCGCGGTCGGATGCTGGCGGAAGACGAACCCGTGCTTCTGCAACGCAAAGGGTTCCGCCACCTTGCGGCCGTTTTCGATCTGCATTTTATGCGGCGCGTATTGCGGCAGTTGTTCCTTGTGCGCCTCTTCCGGCCAGTCGATATAACGGATCGATGGCCCATCCCCGATGATGTAATTCAGCTCCCCCTCGACGGAGGTCTGTTCGCGGGTCAGTACGGCGGTATCGCTCATCTTGCAGGTCCCGTTCCAATGGGTATGGGCCAAAAGCCCTGTCTGCCGGCTACTATACGCCAGGGACGCGAGGGGAAGGCAACCCGTTCGTCATGATTTTCCTGTGCGGTTGCCGCTTGCATCCTTGCGCCCGAACTGTTGGATTGGGGCGATCTGGATCTTCGGGACAACCGATGCACATGCGCAGACGACGCCAGCCGTTAGCCAGAACGATTTTCGCCGCGCTTCGCGCGACGGCGCGACCGGTCTCGCTGCTCGTGGTCATCGCCATGGCGGCCATATCGCTGGCGCCGGCTCTTGCCTTTGCCAGACAGCAGAGCGAAACCGCCTCGTTCATCTGCCGCGTAGCCACAGCGGACGAGGCGCCGGCGACCCCGGCACAGGATCGCCATCCCTGCCCCTGCCCGAGCCTCTGCGGCATCGGTGGTCCGATAATCATTTCGGGCGCAACAGCCATTCACCCGCCGACGCCACCGTTCGAACCCACAGAACTTGCTGGCGGGCAGCCCCCGTTCCCGATCGCTTTTCAGACCGGCTTCCGCCCCTTCCTCCGGGGCCCGCCGCACACCTGACGTTCAAATGAATCGCCGGAACAGCCGGCAGTCGAAGATTTGAAATTACAGGTGTTGAAAATGAAACCACTCATGATTCTGGCCGCAGCCTTCATGCTGCTCGCGCCGACCCTCAGCCATGCCAGCATGGAAACCCGCCTCGGCGACCTCATTATTACCGGCGCATGGACGCGCGCCACCCCGACCAGGGCCCCGACCGGGGCCGGGTTCGTTACGATCGAAAATAAAGGCAGCAGCGACGACAGGCTGATTGCCGTCCGCACGTCAATATCCGGCAAGTCGGAGATTCACACGATGACCATGGATAACGGCGTCATGAGGATGCGGCAACTCGAGGACGGTATCGCCATTCCCGCCGGTGGCACCGTCACGCTGCAACCGGGCGGCAATCATCTGATGTTCATGCAGTTGAAGCAGGGAATCGCACAGGATACCGCCGTTCCGGTCACGCTGGTGTTCGAAAAAGCCGGCGAAGTGACGCTTGATTTCTTGGCGGCCCCCGTCGGGAGCCTGAAACCGGCGGAAATGCATCACAAGCACTGATCCTTATCCTTTTGACCGACAGCCGGGCGGACAGGCAAGATGCGCCGCGCCCGGCAACCGGAGGATAACTGCATGCCCGTCGAGATATCCGTTTGCGCCTTCACCGGCGCCGAAACCCTGCCGATCCAGGCAGCACAGGAACGGGGCTTCTATGCCGCCGAAGGGTTATCCGTCCGTTGCGAGAATGCGGCCGGATCGATTCCGCAGATGGTCGGATTGATCGACGGCAGGTTCGACATGGCGATGACGGTCATCGACAATGTCATTGCCTATAATGCGGGACAGGGTGCCGCCGCTCCGGCAAACCGGGCCGACCTGATCGTGGTCCTGGGATGCGCCACCGACCCGAGGCCGCTGATCGCCCGGCCGGAAATCGGGACCTTCGCGGCACTGAAAGGCGCGCGGATTGCCGTCGATGCGGTCAGCACCGGTTTCTCATTCATGCTGCGGCAATTGTTGGAGGATTACGGCCTGGGCATGCAGGATTACGAACTGGTGCCGGTCGGCAACGTCACCGCGCGATGGGACGCGGTCCGAAACGGCGACTGTGCCGCCGGCCTGTTGGGCAAGGCGCACGCGGCCGCGGCCGTGGAGGCCGGCTATACATGGCTGCGCGGCGACCCGGACCCCTGGGACAATTACCAGGGCGGCGTCTTCACTGCGGACCGCGGCTGGGTGGCGGCGCATCGCGAAGCGGTAACCGGCTTCATCCGCGCAACGCTGCAGGGGGTGGACTGGGTGCTGGCGCCGGAGAATGCCGCCGGGCTGCCCGATATGCTGATCCGTCACCTGCCGCACCTGAACCTGTCCGCGCGGGCCGCACAGCAGGCGGCGGACGAATTGCATTCCGCGAAATCAATTCTGAAATCGGGATTGCCCATAAACATGGAAGGTACCCGAACAGCGCTGGCATTGCGGCGGAAATACGGCGGCCCGGGGGGACCCCC
>JAQCHR010000240.1 GCA_027619655.1 Pseudomonadota bacterium | reverse complement strand
GTGCAGGGCCTGGGCACGACGTTCTATACGTCCCTGGCCTCGGACAACCTCAACGGCCTCGACCATATGGTCGTCTTCAAGACCGTCAACCCCATCAACGACGTGCTGGCGGACGGCTTCCAGGCGTTCCGCTATATCGTCGGTTTCGAGGACCTGCCCAACCTGGGCGACCTGGACTACAACGACTATGTCGTCGAAATCCTCTTCTCCGCGGTCGCCAGCGTACCGGAACCCGGCACGCTCGCCCTGTTCGGCGCGGGGCTGTTCGGCCTGAGCAGACTGCGCCGGCGCTCCGCCTAACCCCGTTGCCGTAAGGCGGGCGGGGTTTCGCCCGCCGTCAGATCCCTTCGATCGGGCTGCCCTCGATCGCAACGGACGCCTTGCCGTCGATGCCATGGGGCACATCACCGACCAGCGTGGTGCGGTACATCTGGCGGTCGTCGTCAATTTCGAACACATCCCGGGGCGCCAGGTGCGCCGTGGAGCGGTTGTCCCAGAACGCGACATCGCCCTTGTTCCAGCGGAACCGCACCGAGTATTCCGGGCGAACCGCGTGTTCCCACAGCATTTCCAGCATCATCTGGCTTTCGCGCGGCGCCATGCCGATGATCGATTTCAGGAAGGTCGGGCTGATGAACAGGACCCGCTCCCCCGATTCCGGATGCACGCGCACGATGGGATGTTCGCTGATCAGGGTCCGGCTCTTTACCGATTCCGCGTATTCGTGGCTGGCCGCGGCACCCTGCGGTGGCGCGAAGCTGTGCAGCCCCTTCAGGTCGTCCACGATCCCCCGCATGACTTCGGACAATCCGTTATAGGCGGCGGCAAGGTTGGTCCACTGGGTGTCGCCGGCATGCGGCGGGACGATGTCGCCGCGCAGGATCGAGGCAGCCGGCGGGTTGATCGCCGCCGTGATATCCGTGTGCCAGCCGGACCAGGGCCGGACCATCGGCGCACCGGTAAAGGTCTGCGCCTTTCGGTGCTTGGCGACCGAATAGATTTCCGGGAACTTGTCATCATGGCCGAAGACGACATGGCCGATGGTCGGCGCGCCGAACTGGCGCGTGAAGGCGACATGCTGGGCATGATCCAGGTGCTGGCCGCGGAAGAAGACGACCTTCCATTTCACCAGCGCCGCCCGGATTTCCGCCACCGTCTGCGGCGAAAGCGGCTGCTTCAGGTCGACACCGGATATTTCGGCGCCGGTATACACCGTCAGGGGCGTCACCTCGATGGTGACATTCCGTCCGGCGTTCTGATCCTGTTCCATGACAACCGTCATTTCCCGACTCCTCCATACGCATTCGATAAAACCGATATGTGATCGGGGAGAATGCTACAGCGAAGCGGCGCGCAACGGCAAGTCGCCGGGATTACTGCGCCCGCGACGCCATCAGGAAACGCGGTTTTCCACCTTCCAGCCCAGCCTGTCCGCCAGCGAAACGACGGCGCCGATCACGAACAGGGTCGGCGCGACGATTTTCTCCGCCGCCACCCGGCCCGGCAGTTCGGCCAGGGTAGACAGGACGACCCGCTGCGACGGCAGCGTGCCGTTTTCGATGGCGGCGGCGGGCGTATCCGCGGGCAGGCCGGCTTCCATCAGCTTGCCGGCAATCCGCTCGATCTTGGCCAGCCCCATATAGATCACCAGCGTGGTATCCGGATCGGCCAGCCGCGGCCAGTCGAGATCATCGCCATCGATGCCGCGGGTATGGCCGGTCACGAAATGCACGCCCTTGGATACCCCGCGATGGGTCAGCGGGATGCCGGCATAGGCGGCGCAGCCGGCCGAAGCGCTGATTCCCGGCACGATCTCGAATGCGATCCCGTGCCGCTCCAGATGCAGCGCTTCCTCGCTGCCGCGGCCGAAGACGAAGGGATCGCCGCCCTTCAGCCGGACGATCCGCTTGGCGCCCTGCGCCAGGGTCACCAGCAATTCGTTGATCGCTTCCTGCGGCATGACATGGTCGCGCGAGGCCTTGCCGGCAAAGATGCGCGTCGCGGTGGGCGATACGAGGTCCAGCACCGCCGGCGAGACCAGCCGGTCATAGACAACGGTTTCCGCTTCGGCCAGCAGCCGGGCGGCGCGCAGGGTCAGCAGGTCCGGATCGCCCGGACCGGCGCCGACCAGGAACACCCGCGATTCCTGTGAATGATCGTTCATGGCGCGCGAATACTACACACCACCGCGCCGGGCCAGCGGAAATTACAGGACGGCTCTGTCGCATTGGCCACGGAATGCCCGATGGCCTAACCTGTCACCAGGCTGGGAAATTCGCGGAGGGATACACGATGTATGACGCATTCGACCTGACCGGCAAGGTGGCGCTGGTCACCGGCGGCAATGGCGGGATCGGGCTGGGCATGGCGGATGCCGTCGCACGGGCCGGCGCCGCGGTCTGCATCTGGGGCACCAGTGCGGACAAGAACGCCGCCGCCCTGGCGCAGCTGGAAGCGCATGGCGTCGCGGCCGCGGCGATGATCTGCGACGTGTCCGACGAAGCGGCCGTCGAGGCCCGGTTTGCCGAAACACTGGAACGCTTCGGTCGCGTCGATGCCTGTTTCGCCAATGCCGGGATCAGCGGACGCGGCGCGCTGAAACCCTTCGTCGAGATGACGGTCGAGGACTGGCGCCGCGTGACGGGCGTCAACCTGGACGGGTCGTTCTTCACCCTGCGCGCCGCCGCCCGGCACATGATCGAACGCGGCGACGGCGGGCGGCTGGTCGCCACGGCCAGCCTCGCCGCGGTTTCCGGCGCCGCGCGCAACGAACACTATGCCGCGACCAAGGGGGCGCTGGTGTCGCTGACCTATGCGCTGGCGGTGGAAATGGCGCGCTACGGCATCACCGCCAATGCGATCCTGCCAGGCTGGATCGAAACCGCGATGACGCAAAGCGCCTTCAACTGGGACAAGTTCGCCGATGCGGTCAAACCCCGCATCCCGATGCGCCGCTGGGGCGATGGCGGTGATTTCGGCGGCATCGCCGTCTACCTGATGTCCGACGCCAGCGCCTACCATACCGGCGACACGCTGCTGATCGATGGCGGCTATCAGAAATTCTGAACGCGCTTGCGGAAATTCCGGTCGCGCTTCAGGTGCCATTCGCGGCGCATCGCCTCGTTCCGCGTGGGGTAGCTTTCGGCATAGAGCAGCACCCATTCGCGTCCACGCGTGGACCGCGCCCCGCGCCCAGCATTATGCGCCGCCAGCCGCTGGTCGAGGTCCAGGGTCCAGCCGACATAGGTGCGATACCCGCCCCTGCCGGTGCTGCCGAGGATATAGACATAGGATGCCACCGATCCGGCCCTTCCCGCTGCGTTTGCCACAGCAGGGATAGGCCGATTCGCCGCGGTCAGCCAGATACTGGCGCGGCCAGCATATCCCGGATCTGATCGGCCAGCGCGAGACGCTGCTTCTTCAGCCCTTCCCAAACCGCGTCGGAGGCGGCTTCGGTTTCCGACTCGATCCGCTGAATCTCGCGGTTTACCTTGTGGTATTCGTCCGAAAGGTGCCGGAAATGGGCGTTCGAGAGCTTCAGTTCATGAAGCCGGGCGGCATGTTCGGGGAATTCTTCGGCGAGTTCGTGCGGCGTATGTGTCATGGTGGTCGTCACCCTCTGCTGTGTTGCGTCCGGGCAGTTCAGACTATTCCAGCGGTATGGCCCATGACATGGGTCAATTAGCACCCCTTCAAACACCCAATCCGGTCCTGTCCGGGATTGAAAACCGGTGCTATAGGAGCGCGGCAATGAGGGAGTTCAACCATGTACATACCCGGACATTTTGCCGAAGACGACCGTGCCACGCTGTATGACGTCATCCGGCGGAACAGTTTCGGCATCCTGACCAGCCAGGTCGATGGCAGGCCCTTCGCCACCCATCTGCCCTTCCTGCTGGACGGCGATACGCTGGTCGCCCATATGGCGCGCGCCAACCCGCACTGGCGGGGCTTCGCCGGGGGCGGCGAGGTGCTGTGCGTGTTTTCCGGGCCGCATGCCTATGTCTCGCCCAGTTGGTACGCGGCGGAAAATGCGGTGCCGACCTGGAATTACGTGGCGGTGCATGCCTATGGCACGCCGGAAATCGTCGATGACGCCGGTTCGGCCTATGGCGACCAGCAGCGGCTTGTCGACGAATTCGAATCCGGCTTTGCAAATCCCTGGGCGCTGCAGGACCGGGACCGCGGCTATATCGACGGCATGATCCGCGCCATCGTCAATTTCCGCATCCCTATCGCGCGGATCGAGGGCAAGTTCAAGCTGAGCCAGAACCGGGACGCGGCGGACCGCGCAAGGGTCATCGACGCGCTGGCAACCGCGGACGATCCGGCGGCGCGGGATACCGCCGCCCTGATGCGCAGCCGGGAATAGCCAGACCCGCCCGGCAGGCGGTAGAATACGGCAAACCGACGCGAGGAGTAAGCCATGCATCTGACCGATACGCAGACAGCGCAATTCGACACCGAAGGCTGGGTCTTCCTGCCGGAACTGTTCGACCCCGCGGAAATCGCCCTGCTGAACCGCGAGGCGCACCGCATCTTCGCCATGGACCGGGAGGAGGTCTTCCGCGAGAAGGACGGCACCACCGCCCGAACCGCCTTCGCCGCGCAGAACTACAACGAGGCCTTCCGCCGCCTCGGCCGCCATCCGCGCCTGCTCGACCCGGTCCAGCAGTTGCTGGACGGCGATGTCTACATGCACCAGTTCAAGATCAACGCCAAGGCCGCCTTCAACGGCGATGTCTGGCAGTGGCACCAGGATTACGGCACCTGGTCGCGCGACGATGCGATGCCCGAACCGCGCGCCATGAACATCGCCCTGTTCCTGGAGGACGTGACCGAATTCAACGGCGCGCTGATGTTCATCCCGCGCAGCCACCGGGCGGGCGTGCTGCAGGCGGGCCATGACGTGCAGACCACCAGCTACCCGCTATGGACCATCGACGCGGAATCGATCACCCGGCTGGTCGACGAAGGCGGCATGGTGTCGCCCAAGGGCAAGGCCGGTTCGGCGATGCTGTTCCACAGCAACCTGGTGCACGCCAGCCCGGCCAATATCTCGCCCTGGGACCGCACCATCGTCTATCTGAGCCTGTGCCACGTGGACAACCACATCCGCCAGTTCAAGCGGCCGGAATGGATGGCGCACCGAGACTTCACGCCGCTGCAGGCGCTCGGCGACGACTGCCTGGCGACGATGGAAGGCGCCGCCGCCAAATAATGTCAGGCCACGTCGCGGGTCGACTGCGGCGCATCCGCCGCCGGGTCCGCCGCGACGCCGATGCCGAAGGCGATGCCCAGCTTGCTGACGAAGCTGGCGAGGTTCTTCGAATCCACATTGACGGCGACGAGGCTCACCTCGACATCGTTCCAAACCTTCAGCAGCCGCGACAGCAGGGCATTGCGGTCCGGCATGGCGCTGACATCGCGCAGGAAGGTCGCCGATACCTCCACATAGGCGCCGCGCAGCTGCCGGGTCTTGGCGATGGCCGCCGAGAAATTGGCCAGCCAGACCGGCACCCCGTCCTTCAGCAGCTGGTATATCTGGCGCATGGCGCGCGACCGCGTTGCGCCGGTATCGATGCCCTGCGGGCGGAAGCCGACGGTCCGGCCCAGCCCGGCCTGCTCCGCCGCGAAGGCCGCCGCATCCCCGGTTTCGAGGGTCGGCGGATGGATATCGACGATCACGGTGGTCTGCGGGTCGGGCTGCGCCGCCAGCGCCAGAAGCGCGACCGCCCGGTCATGCCGGCAGCAGAGGTCCGGGTGGTCCGCCAGCACCAGCAGCCGCCCCACCGGCACGCATTCATCGCCGAACACCAGTTCGCCATAGGCCAGCACCATTTTCACCGCGCCCGTCGCCAGCATCCGCATTTCCCGGGCATGGATGGCAATGTCGCCCCGTTCCAGCGCGGTTTCGATCAGCCGGATCGCCTGGGTAATTTCCGCCGAAACGCCGCTCAGCCGGTCGCTGCCGAAATCCGCGCCGTGGCGAACGGTCTGGAAGAACTTGTGGCAGACATGGGACAGCAGCCCGCGCAGCGTTCCGGGATCGGCCTCCACCGCGTCCAGCGCGACCGATTGCGCCGTCGGCGCCAGCACCTGTTCCGCCGCGCCGAGCCGCCCCGCCGCCGCGACCACCGACGCCACCATCGCCGCCGTGTCCTGCCCGGCCGCGCCCATCACGCCGTAGCTGCCCGTATCCAGCCGGCCGACCGGCCC
>JAQCHR010000239.1 GCA_027619655.1 Pseudomonadota bacterium | reverse complement strand
AGTTTTAATCCGCACGCGGCAAGAAAATCCACCGCTTCCGTGGTCTAATTTGTAACCGCCGCATACACAGAGTATTCGTGCTGGTCGCCGGTTAACGAAGGGGCTTGGCCCCGTGGTAGGAGTTAGCTGTAATAAAGCGACACAAGGCGAACTGCGCGCTACCTTGGAGCTTGGGCGGGATGAAACTACGCCAATCGAGGTCGCCCGGCTTAGCGATGGGGATGGCGCACTGTGTTGGAACGATTTTTCTAAAATTCAATTGAGGCCATTTCGTGCCAGCTGATTAGGTTAATCACAAAGGGCCCCAAATTCCTCTGATTGGTCACTTATTGGTCACTCGATTTTTTGGTGCGCCACATGATTTATAGTAACATATTGAAATTGTTGGCTGGGGACGGAGGGCTCGAACCTCCAATACCTGATTCAGAGTCAGGCGTGATACCATTTCACCAGTCCCCACCGGCGCGGTCGGCCCTGCGACGGGGGCAGAAGGCGCGGTTGTTATCACATCGGATCGGCTTTGTGTAGCGTTTCGCCAGCCAATCCTCGATTTTCATCGCCGGAAATCGCATTTCCTCGGTTCGCAATAGCGTGACATTCAGGTTACGATATGTTTACACAATGGATACGGACAGGCTGGTACCTTTCATCGGGAAAGGGCGCGACGATGGCAAAGGCGGCGGAAAGCGATGGCGATCTACGTCAATTCGCGACGGCACGGTAAGGGGCGGCAGAATACCGGGCGCCTGGATTGTGCCGGCCGGTCGACGCATGTCTATGCGGCCATCGACTTGGGTACGAATAATTGCCGTCTGCTCGTAGCCCGGCCCACCGAGGACAGTTTCCGCGTCATTGACGCTTTTTCCCGGATCGTCAGGCTTGGCGAAGGGGTGAGCGATTCCGGCGTTCTGTCGGAAGACGCGATGGAGCGCACCATCGGCGCGCTGCGGATCTGTGCGGCGAAAATGCGCCGCCGCCACGTCGACAGGGCACGACTGATCGCGACGGATGCCTGCCGCCGCGCGGCGAATTGTCCGGAGTTTCTGGACCGCGTCGAAGCGGAAACCGGATTGCGGATCGAGACGATTTCGTGTCAGGAAGAGGCACGGCTCGCGATGCTGGGCTGCGCGCCGCTGTTCGACGATGAAAAACGCCGGGCGCTGGTCTTCGATATTGGCGGCGGCAGTACGGAAGTAACGGTCGCCAATACGAAGGATTGCAAGAATTCGGATTGCCGCAATGAGTCGGGCGCCACGAACTGGATTTCCCTGCCGTTCGGCGTTGTCGGGTTGAGCGAACGTTACGGGGACGCCGCGATGACACGCGAACGCTACGGGGCGATGATCGACGATGTCGACCAGGAACTGGCGCCGTTCTGTGCGCGAAACGACATTTCCGGCTCTGTGCGCCGGGGTGAATTGCAGATGCTGGGCGCGTCGGGAACGGTCACGACGCTGACCGGCGTATCGATGAAACTGTCGCGCTACGACCGGGGACTGGTCGATGGCGCCTTTCTAGAATTTGATGAAATCTTCAAGATCAGCGACGAATTGCGCAGCATGAACTGCGCCGAACGGGCGGCCCATCCCTGCATCGGCTCCGACCGGGCGGATCTCGTCGTCGCGGGCTGCGCCATTCTGGAAGCCATGTGCCGGCGCTGGCCCGTCGGCCGGCTGCGTGTCGCCGACCGGGGCCTGCGCGAAGGCATCCTGATCGACCTGATGGAAGCGGCCGACCGGGAAGGGCAGCCCATTGGCCGATCGTAAGGGGGGCAAAGGCGGCCGTCGCGACGTTTCCACCAGCCGCGATGAAACCGTCCGGCTGCGTCCGGGCAAGGGCCGCAAGGTGTCGTCCCGGCGCTGGCTCGAACGGCAACTGAACGATCCCTATGTAGCCGAAGCCCGGCGCCAGGGATATCGCAGCCGCGCGGCGTTCAAGCTGCTGGAGCTCGACGAAAAATATCATCTGCTGAAAAAAGGCGCGCGCGTGGTCGATCTGGGGGCTGCGCCCGGCGGCTGGACCATGGTGGCGCTGGAAAAGGTCGGCCGGACGGGAATGGTTGTCGGCATCGATATCACGCCGATAGACCCGATCAGCGGCGCTGTCATCCTTGAGGGAGACATGCACGACGCCGATACGCCCGAGCGGCTCATTCGGGCTCTTGGCGGCCCGGCGGATGTGGTGCTGTCGGACATGGCGGCGTCCGCCAGCGGTCACACGGCAACCGACCATCTGCGGATCATCGGCCTTGCGGAGGCGGCGCTGGATTTCGCCGAGGACGTGCTGGCGCCCGGCGGCGCCTTCGTGGCCAAGGTGCTGCAGGGCGGCACGGAGCACGGGTTGCTGAGCCGCCTGAAACGGGCGTTCCGGCAGGTCGCGCATGCCAAGCCGCCGGCCAGCCGCAAGGAATCGGCGGAGATGTATGTCGTCGCAATCGGGTACCGGGGTACGCCTGAATTCCCCGCTTACGACAAAAAACCGCAATAACTTCGATTCCGACGCCCGGTAGTGACCGCAATGTGCCTGAAAAGGGCATTCATGGGCGCGGCCTGCGCATTTTGTGGATAAAATCCAGATAAATATTTAGCCGTGTTGCATGCCCGTGCTATAACGGCGCTCCATCGGCTGGAGACATGATATGGAAATCCGCGAAGCGCTCACGTTCGACGACGTCCTTCTCCTGCCCGCCCGGTCCTCGGCGCTGCCCAAGGATACCGATACACGGACAAGGTTCACCAACAAGGTGCCGCTGGGCATTCCGCTGATTTCCTCGGCGATGGATACGGTGACGGAAAGCCGTCTTGCGATTGCGATGGCGCAGGCCGGGGGGCTGGGCGTCATTCACAAGAACATGACCATCGAGGAACAGGCGCAGGAAGTCCGCCGGGTGAAGCGGTTCGAGGCCGGCATCGTGGTCGACCCGATCACGATCACGCCGGACAAGACCTTGGCGGATGCCTTGCATATCATGGGGGCCAACAGTATTTCCGGCATCCCCGTCATTGCCAAGCGCAGCGGCAAGCTGGTGGGTATCCTGACCAACCGCGATGTCCGTTTCGCCAATGACCCGGGCCAGCTGGTCCGGGAACTGATGACGCGCCGCGGGCTGATTACGGTGCGCGAGGGCGTCAGCCATGACGAAGCCAAGCGGCTGCTGCATGAAAACCGGATCGAAAAACTGCTGGTGATCGACGACGAGCGCCGCTGCGTCGGGCTGATTACGGTGAAGGATATCGAAAAGGCGCAGCGTTTTCCCGATGCCAGCAAGGATGAGCATGGCAGCCTGCGGGTGGCGGCCGCGGTCGGCGTTGGTGCGGAAGGGTTGGAGCGGGCGGCGGCGCTGCTGGAAGCCGGCTGCGACGTGATCGTGATCGATACGGCGCATGGCCATTCCGTGGGGGTCCTCGATACGGTCGACAGCGTCAAGCGGCAAAGCAATTATGCCCAGGTCGTGGCCGGAAACATCGCGACGGCGGATGGCGCGAAGGCGTTGATCGATGCGGGCGCGGATGCGGTCAAGGTCGGAATCGGCCCGGGGTCGATCTGCACCACGCGTATCGTCGCCGGTGTTGGCGTACCGCAACTGACCGCCATCATGGATGCGGTCGAGGTCGGGCATAAGCACAATATCCCGATTATCGCCGATGGCGGCATCAAGTATTCGGGCGACCTGGCCAAGGCGATTGCGGCCGGCGCCAGCGGCGCGATGATCGGGTCGCTGTTCGCCGGCACGGACGAAGCGCCGGGCGATGTCCATCTCTATCAGGGGCGGTCCTACAAATCCTATCGCGGCATGGGGTCGGTCGGCGCCATGGCGCGCGGCTCCGCGGACCGCTATTTCCAGCAGGACATCACCGACTCGCTCAAGCTCGTGCCGGAAGGCATCGAGGGACAGGTGCCCTACAAGGGGCCGATCGCCAATGTCGTGCACCAGCTGGTTGGCGGGCTGAAGGCGGCGATGGGATACACGGGCTGTGCGACGATCAGCGAGATGCAGCGGAATTGTGGATTTGTGCGGGTTACCGATTCCGGCCTTCGCGAAGGCCATGTGCATGACGTGACGGTGACGCGCGAGGCGCCGAACTATCGCATCGGGTCGTGAGCAGCATCCGGATCCGCACCGCCCGTAGCGGCGAAGGCGCCGCCATTGCCGCGGTCTATATCGATGCGTGGCGGGCGGCCTATGCCGGTATCCTGCCGAATTCGGTTCTTGTGCGGATGTCGCCGGCGCAGCAGCAGCGCGTCTGGACGCATCAGATCCACAGCCTGGATACGGTGCTGGTCGCCGTTCACCCCCGGCATGGCGTGGTCGGCGTCGCCAGCGGCGGCCGCTGCCGGGACCGCCGGTTCGCCGATGGCGGCGAGATATTCACCCTTTATGTCGCCCCGGACCATCAGGGGCAGGGCTGCGGAAAGGCGCTGCTGCAGGAAATGCAGGGCGCGCTGCGCGACGCCGGGCATGAATTTGCCGTGCTCTGGGTGCTTGCGGATAACCATGCGCGGTTCTTCTACGAGGCAATGGGCGGCATCCGCACCGCCGAACGGCACGAACGCCTGTGGGGCGTTTCGTTGCCCGAAATTGCCTATCAATGGCGTCCTTTGCAGCCCTCCGCCCGGCCCGGCCGGTTCGGGGCGCCGAAGGGCAGGTATTCCCTTTCCAGAAGTGGCGAAAGCAACGAATGACCGACCGTATCCTGATCATCGATTTCGGCAGCCAGGTAACGCAACTGATCGCGCGCCGGGTGCGGGAAAATGGCGTTTACTGTGAAATACATCCTTTCAACCGCGTCGATGCGGAGAGCCTGGCGGCATACGGGCCCAAGGCGATCATCCTGTCCGGCGGGCCTGCCAGCGTCACGGCGGCGGAAGCGCCGCGCGCGCCGGATGTGGTTTTTGAATCCGGATTGCCGGTGCTGGGGATCTGCTATGGCCAGCAATTGATGTGCGCGCAACTGGGCGGTCATGTGGAACCGTCCAGCCACCAGGAATTCGGCCGCGCTTTCATGCAGATCCAGCAGGATTGCGCGCTGTTCCACGGCTTGTGGAATGTCGGTGCGCGCGAGCAGGTCTGGATGAGCCATGGCGACCGGGTGACGGCACTGCCGGACGGTTTCGCTTCGGTCGGCACCAGCGACGGTGCGCCCTATGCGGCCATCGCCGACGATGCGCGTAAATATTACGGCGTGCAGTTCCATCCCGAAGTCGTGCACACCCCGCAGGGCGGGCGGTTGCTCAGGAATTTCACCCACAATATCGCGGGATGCGGCGGCGACTGGACCATGCAGGCGTTTCGCGCGCAGGCGGTGGACCGTATCCGCGAGCAGGTCGGCGACGGCCGCGTGATCTGCGGCCTGTCCGGCGGCGTCGATTCTTCCGTTGCGGCGGTCCTGATCCATGAGGCCATCGGCGAGAAACTGACCTGCATCTTCGTTGACCACGGCTTGTTGCGGCAGGGCGAGGCCGAGCAGGTCGTCGCGCTGTTTGGCGACCATTACAATATTCCGCTGGTGCATCGCAGTGTGGCGCCGCTGTTTCTCGACGCGCTGGAAGGGGTATCCGATCCGGAGGAAAAGCGCCGGATCATCGGCGGGCTGTTCGTCCAGGTTTTCGAGGAAGAGGCCCTCAAGACCGACGACGCACAGTTCCTGGCCCAGGGAACGCTGTATCCGGACGTCATCGAGTCCGTTTCCGTCATCGGCGGGCCGAGCGTGACGATCAAATCGCACCATAATGTGGGCGGGCTGCCCGAACGGATGAAGCTGGCGCTGGTCGAACCGTTGCGGGACCTGTTTAAGGACGAGGTCCGCGAGCTGGGGCGCGAGCTGGGCCTGCCGGAATCGCTGGTCGGCCGCCATCCGTTTCCGGGGCCGGGGCTCGCCATCCGGCTGCCTGGCGGCATCACCCGGGAAAAGCTCGAAATCCTGCGCCAGGCCGATGCGGTCTATCTGGAGGAAATCCGCAATGCGGGGCTGTATGACGCGATCTGGCAGGCCTTCGCTGTATTGCTGCCGGTCCGGACCGTGGGGGTGATGGGCGACAGCCGGACCTATGAATATGTCTGCGCGTTGCGGGCTGTGACCTCCAGCGACGGCATGACGGCGGATTCCTACCCGTTCGACCACGCGTTCATCGCCGCGGTCGCCACCCGGATCATCAATGAAGTGCGTGGGATCAACCGCGTCGTCTATGACGTCACGTCAAAGCCACCCGGCACGATCGAGTGGGAGTAATCCGTATAAACAAATAGTCAATTAAAACAATGACTTAATAGTTTG
>JAQCHR010000238.1 GCA_027619655.1 Pseudomonadota bacterium | reverse complement strand
CTGTTCTCAACTATGATTTCAAATCGGGCCGCACCGATACGGACTCGGCCAGCACCCTGGCCGCATTCATCCGTAACAGGTGGGTTTCCATTGGCTGGATACTGGAAAAACGCATGCCCATGCCGACCACCTGACTGCCGCGCCATACCTGAAGGCGCAGTTCGGCGCGAGCATCGCGATTGGCGAGGGCATCCGGAAGGTCCAGGAAAATTTCCGTCCGGTTTTCAACCAGCATGACCTGGCAACGGACGGCTCCCAGTTCGACCGGCTGTTCGCCGATGGCGACATTTTCACGGTTGGCGGGCTGACCGGCCGGGTCATGAATACGCCCGGTCATACCAGCGACAGCGTCACCTATATCATCGGCGATGCGGCCTTCATCGGCGACACGCTGTTCGCGCCGGATTACGGGACCGCCCGCGTCGATTTCCCCGGCGGCGATGCAAGGCTGCTCTATCGGTCGATCCAGCGTCTGTTCGGCCTGCCGTCGGCGACGCGCCTGTTCCTGTGCCATGACTATCCGCCGGAGGACCGAAGCGAAACGCCCATGTTCACCGTCGGCCAGCAGAGGGCCGAAAACATACATATCCATGACGGCGTCAGCGAGGGGGAATTCGTCGCCATGCGCGAAGCCCGCGACGCCACCCTATCGATGCCGACGCTTATCATTCCCTCGGTGCAGGTCAATATCCGGGCCGGCAGCCTGCCGCCTCCGGAAGAGAACGGCGTCTCCTATATGAAAGTTCCCGTCAACCTGCTGGGGAGGCCGCTCTGACATGGAGAATTTCACGCCATACAGCGCCGCCGCCGGCGGCGCGCTGATCGGCCTTGGCGCGGCGCTCCTGTTGCTGCTGAACGGGCGAATCGCCGGCATCAGCGGCATTGTCAGCGGGGCCCTGTCCCGCCCGGCGGGCGATACGCAGTGGCGGCTTCTGTTCATCGCCGGGCTGGTTCTCGGTGTGGGCGCCATCGTCTGGACGATGCCGCTGCCGTTCACCCCCCGGACGGGCTTTTCGCCCGCAATCCTGGTTTTGGCCGGGCTGCTGGTCGGATTCGGGTCCCGCCTGGGAAGCGGCTGCACCAGCGGCCACGGCGTTTGCGGACTGGCGCGTTTTTCACCGCGGTCGCTTGTCGCCACGCTGACCTTCATGACGACCGGCATCGCGACGGTCTACGTCGTCCGGCATCTGGCAGGCGCCTAGAATGCCGGGCCATTCCCTTGCCAGCTTGCTCGCCGGCGCGCTGATGGGCGCAGGCCTAGCGGTTTCCCAGATGATCAACCCCGAAAAGGTCATCGCCTTCCTGGATATTGCCGGACACTGGGACCCGTCGCTCGCGGTTGTGCTGTTTTCCGCGCTGGCCGTCAGTTTTGCCGGCTATCGCATCCGGACGGGTAGGGCAAAACCCCTGCTGTCGGAAACCTTCCAGATTCCGGCCCGGAAAGATATCGACCTGCCGCTGGTTGGCGGCGCGGCGGTCTTCGGCATCGGCTGTGGGCTTGGCGGCTACTGCCCCGGTCCCGCCATCGGCGCGATCACGCTTGGCACCTGGGAAGTCATCGTCTTACTTCCCGCCATGCTTGCGGGTTTCGCACTTGCCGGTTTGGTGATGCGGAAGCTCTAGCCGAACACCGAAAAATCGATGGCTGAATTCTTGTCGAGCGCCGCCGATACCGGCGGCATCGGATATTTCAGGCCTGTCGCGCAGTTATACAGCACGGCCGTTTCGTCCGGCGACACCAGCCCGTCCGCCAGCGCCTGCCTGTAGGCGACGGCCGTCGCGGCCCCTTCCGGACATAGCAGCAGGCCGTCTTCGCGCGCAATCATGTCCCGGGCCTCGATAATGGCGTCATCGGAGACAGCCATGGCGAACCCGTTCGATTCCCGCACCGCGCGAATGATCAGGAAATCACCGACCGCGATCGGCACGCGGATCCCGGCCGCGACCGTATGCGCATTTTCCCAGAGCGGCGCATGCTCATCCCCCGCTTCCCAGGCCTTGACGATGGGGGCGCAGCCCTCGGCCTGCACAGCGACCATGCGCGGCATTTTGCCGGAAATCCACCCCATCTCCTTCAGTTCGGCAAAGGCCTTCCACATGCCGATCAACCCGGTGCCACCGCCGGTCGGGTAGAAGATAACGTCAGGCAGGGCCCAGCCCATCTGCTCGGCCAGTTCCAGGCCCATGGTCTTCTTGCCCTCGATCCGGTAGGGCTCTTTCAGGGTGGAAATATCGAACCAGCCGACAGGCCCCTTGCCGTCGCCGACGATCTTGCCGCAATCGTTGATCAACCCGTTGACCTTCCAGACCGCCGCGCCCTGCAACTGGATTTCCCGGATATTGATGTCCGGCGTATCGGCCGGGCACAGCACGGTCGCCCGGATTCCCGCGCGCCGCGCATAGGCCGCCATGGCCGCACCCGCATTGCCATTGGTTGGAATCGCCAGATGGTCCAGCCCGAATTCCCGGGCCATCGAAACCGCCAGGCACAAGCCGCGCGCCTTGAACGATCCCGTGGGTAAACGACCTTCGTCCTTGACGATGGCCTTACCCGGCCTGGCGCCCAGCGCGGCAGCGGAACGGTCCAGCGGGATCAGCGGCGTGACCACTTCGCCCAGCGAAATCCGGTTTTCCGGTTTTTCGACCGGCAGGAAGGGCGCATAGCGCCAGAAACCCGGCGCATCGGATGCCGCGATGTCGTCCTTGCTGACCGCTGCCGCGAGGCGTTCAAGGTCATAGCGCACCAGGAGCGGACGACCTGCCTCCGACAGGCCATGAACCATACCCGCTTCATACCGTTTGCCGGTTATCGAACATTCCAGATGCGTCACGTAAGTACCAGACATATGCTCTCCAGTGTCTTCTATCGCGATTGGGGAAACGAATGGGGTCGGGATTGATGCCGCCTAAATATCCTCATGTAACAACGCATGAAGACGCTGCGCCAGTTCCTGCCGCCTATAGGGTTTTGCTATGATGTCCGCAGTGGCCGACGGATCGGCCATTGCCATGGCCGGATCGCTGTAGCCGGTCGTAAACAGCACCTTGATTTTGGGCCGGCGCGACAGAACCGCTGCCGCCAGTTCCGAACCGTTCATGCCATCCGGCAACACCATATCGGTGAACAGGACATCAATTTCATCGTTCCGGTCCAGCACCGCAAGCGCGGCCGGGCCGCTCATCGCATCCAGAACGCGGTATCCCAGGTTAGAAATCATCGTCACGGCAACGGTCTTCACCTCCGGATCGTCTTCGACGACGAGAACCGTTTCCCCGGCGCCGCGCAGCTTTTCGACCGGCACATCTTCCAATGTATCGACCGGCGCCGCTTCCTGCGTCGCCGGGAAGTAAAGGCAGACTTCCGTACCGGCGCCTTCGGCGCTCCGGATGGACACATATCCCTGGGACTGCCCCATGAAGCCGTAAACCATGCTCAGACCCAGACCGCTGCCTTCGCCGACCGCTTTCGTCGTGTAAAACGGTTCGAAGACATGCATCAACGTTTCCGAGGACATGCCGATACCCGTATCCCGAACGACCACCATCACGTATTCGCCCGGTCGCACATCTTCCAGCAGTCCTTCCACCCGTCGTTCAAGCACCACATTACGGGTTTCGACCGTCAGCGTCCCGCCCTTCTTCTGCATGGCATGGCGGGCATTCATGGCAAGGTTCAGCAGCGTTGTTTCCATCTGCGTCGGATCGGCTTTCGTCGTCCACAAATCCGCTTGGGTATCCGTCTGAACATTGATGGTTTCACCCAGCGTCCGCTGCATCAGGCCGGTCATGTTATCGACAAGCGCGTTGAGGTCGACCGTTGCCGGCTTCAGCCGCTGACGACGGGCAAAGGCAAGCAGCCGTTGCGTGAGATCCGCGCCGCGCAATGCGGCATGGATCGCGCTGTCCGCGACGGCGCGGTCATCAGGCCGGGTTTCCAGTTTCTCGCGCAGAATATCAAGGTTGCCGATGACGACCGCGAGCAGGTTGTTGAAGTCATGCGCCAGACCGCCGGTCAACTGACCCATTGCCTCCATCTTCTGGGCCTGGCGCAGTTGGGCCTCGCTTTCATGCAGCGACTCCGCCAGTTCGGCGTTTCGTTTGTCCCGCTCCCGCAACCCGGCAACCATCCGGTCGAAACTTTGTTCCAATTCGCGGATTTCATCGTAGGCGCCGCCGATCGGCGGCGGCGGCTCAAAATTGCCATCACTGACCACCCGCGCATGTGTCCGCAATTTGCTCAGCGGCCCGGCAATTCCGCGCCACAGCAATATTCCAAGCAGACAGGCAACAAGCGTTATCGCCGCTGCAATGTAAATGTTCTGGCGGCGTTTCGCCGTGAAGACGCCCAGAAAGTCTTCCTTTGGCAGATAGATGCCAAGCGACCAGGGTAGTTCCGGATGCAATATCGGCAGAAACGACGCCAGATAAGTCTTACCGTCCATTACGAAATCGGTGAACAGCGCCTGATCAATCAAATAGCTTCCGGACGGGCGGCCAAGCGACTGATATGCCAGCCGTGCGACCGCATCGCCAAACTCATCGATCCTGTTAAACGTCGGCTGATCCGCCTTATCCCGCGATGCCCCGTTGATTGTGCCTGTTTTCGAGTAGGCAATGACGTCGCCATTGTGATTCAGGATCAGCGCCCGGGCATTGTCACTGATCTCAAGAGACGCCAGAAAATCCGACAGACCATCGATTTCCATATCAACGCCGACAGCACCGATATTGGCGCCACCCATATTGTGAACCGGGTTAGCGGATGTGATTCCCGGCTTCCGCGACGTGAAGAAGATATAAGGCTCAGTCCATACTGGCCCTTGTGTTTCCAACGCATTTTTGAACCAGGGCCGCGTCCGGGGATCAAAGGCATCTTCCGGATCCGTGTCACGGGCCAGTTCGACAAAATCCGGATCGCGCCAGACCCGCTCCACGGTCCTGACGCCGTCGCCGGTCCGAATGAACTTCGTGAGGTACCCGTTCACGACACGGCCACTGTCGCGTTTCACATAGGTAAAACTGCCGTCGGATGCCCCGTAGTAGATGCCGGCGAAGGACGGATGGAGTTGCAGCTGCTTGAGGAAATAGATTTCCATGCCGACATGGTCTTCGTTCCGGATTACCCCGTAATTGGCGAGCTCCTGGGTCAGGTCGGCCGTTTGCCGGGCCAGTGCAAGATAACGTTCCGCATGCTGCGCGGTCTGAACCGAAACATGGGACATGAGTGACCGGGCATGCCCGACCAGCACCTTGTCCGTCGTCAGATAGGAAGACAGTATTATCGCGCCCGCCGTGACCAGTTGCAGGCCAATGATCCCGGCAATCAGGATATTGCGGATCGAAAACATCACACGGGGGCCGCATCGCCGGTTGCGGGCTGCAGCATCGTCTCACGGAAGCCATGGCTTTGTTGTGACCCGAATCCTCGCAATATCGCTACCTCCCGCATGTGTCCGCCATGACCATAAGCACCCGTCCCGATAAGACAAGGCGGCGTTTTCGCGGTCCCGAAGCGGCGCGCCAGCGCCGCCTTGGGCCGCAGCCATCAGTATTATTTTAACCCCACAATGTCGATATAGAACCGGCTTCTTTTCAGCCCAGGGTTGCGTCCAGGAACATCATCAACGCGAACCCGCCCATCAGCGAGAAGGTCGCCAGGCTGGCGAACCCCTTGCGGTGGGTTTCCGGAATGATTTCGTCGCTGATGATGAACAGCATGGCGCCGGCGGCAAAGCCCAGCGTCAGGGGCATTATCGGCGCTGCGACCCAGACAGCAACACTGCCGAACAAGCCGCCGACCGGCTCCACCAGTCCGGTAGCGAAGGCAACCAGGAACGCCTGCATCCTGGTATAACCTGCCGTCAGAGTGGACACGGCCACGGCGAGTCCTTCGGGAATATTCTGGATACCGATGCCCGTTGCGAGCGTCATACCATTCGCTGTGTCGCCGCCGGCAAAGCCGACACCGACCGCCATGCCTTCGGGAAAATTATGGATTGTGATGGCGATGACGAAAAGCCATATCCGTTTCATGGTGGCGCTGTCCGGCCCTTCGCGGCCAGCGATAAAATGCTCGTGCGGCGCATAACGATGCATCAGGAACAGCGCAATCGCGCCCAGCAGTAATCCCGTTATGACAACCGCGACAGCCAGCACCCTGCTGTGAAACAACGCCTCGCCATGTTCGATCGCCGGCAACAGCAGCGAAAAGAACGAAGCCGCCAGCATGATCCCCGCCGCCACGCTGAGCATCGAATCCTCAAGCCGGTCGGACA
>JAQCHR010000237.1 GCA_027619655.1 Pseudomonadota bacterium | reverse complement strand
TCGATCACAATCGTCTCGCCTGAAATAAACGATCCCGCCTTCGCCGCCAGCATCACGGCGCAGCCGGCGATTTCGTCCGGGTCGCCGATGCGGCCGAGCGGGGTCATTTCCGAGCGGCGTTTCAGTTTTTCCGGGTCTTCCCACAACTCTCTTGCGAAGTCGGTGCGGATTAGGCCGGGGGCGATGCAGGTGACTCTTATATTGTCCGGGCCGAATTCCACCGCCAGCGCGCGGGTCAGCTGCATGTCGGCGGCCTTGGAAATGCCGTAGGCGCCGAGCACGCCGCCGGCGCGCAATCCCCCCACCGAGGAAATGATGGTGATCGAGCCGCCGCCGGCCTTCGCGATATGCGGGCGGACCATCTGGCACAGCCAGTGGTTCGACCTGATATTGGTTTCCATGATCTTGTCGAAGGCGGAATCCGGGATGTCCTTCAGCGGGCCGAAATAGGGGTTCACCGCCGCGTTGCAGACCAGGATATCGATCCCGCCGAACCGCGCCACCGTTTGGTCCACCAGCGCCTGGAGTTGCTCCTTGTGCGAGATATGGCAGGGGAAGGCGGCGGCCTCGTTATCGCCCTTCGCCCAGTTGTCGTTGATGTCCCTGGCGACCGCGTCGCACATATCCGCCTTTCGCGAGGAGATCACCACATTGGCGCCGTGCTCCGCCATGCGGCTGGCGATGGCGCGGCCGATGCCCTTGGTGGCGCCGGTGATGATGGCGGTCTTTCCGGTGAGGTCGAAGAGGGACATGCGGTTTTCCTGTCTGTTCAGCGGAGTCTTTCGGGGATCGTCATGTGCGGATGCGGGCCGTCAGCAGCACGGCCTGGACATCCTGCAGGGTGAAGGTTGCGCCCGGCGCGGCGCAGTAATAGCCGAACAGGGTGCGGATCGCCGGTGTGCCCGGCCCGTCATCCCAGCGCTGGCTGAAGATCGCGCAGACGCGGTCGCCGGCGACGAAGCGGCGCCAGATCGCCGGGCCCATCGCGGTTTCCGACTGGTACAGCTCGCCATAGGTGGCGTTCAGCCGGACCAGTTCGGAAAAATTCGCGACCTCCATCTCCAGTTCGTCCGGCACTTCCAGCCCCTTGGAGGTCAGTGCCTCGATCAGCATCAGCTCCGCGATGACGCCCGTACCGGCATCCCACCGGGCGCGTTCGACCCGGTAGCCGGATTCGCTACGCTCCGCCCGGCGATGGCGCGACAGGGCGCCGGCCAATGCTGGCGCGTCGAAGTAAAGCCGCGCTTGCGTATTGAGCACCGTATTGTATGAAGGTTCACCGCCGCCCAGCGAGCCGCAGGCGCTGAGCACGGTGGCAACGAAACAGACGGTCAGAAATTTGCGTATCGTCATGGCGGAGGGATCAAAGCATATTTCCCCCGGCTGCGCCAAAGCGTAAACTGCGGTTCGTCCCGATGGAGAGAATGTTATGACGCCCGATATCATCGCCACGGCCTGCCCGCATGACTGCCCCTCGACCTGCGCGCTGGAGGTCGAACGCTTCGACGGCAACCGGATCGGGCGGGTGCGCGGCGCAAAGGACAACAGCTACACCGACGGCGTGATCTGCGCCAAGGTGGCGCGCTATGCCGAGCGGGTGCATCACCCGGACCGGCTGACGCAGCCGCTGCGCCGGGTGGGGGCGAAGGGCGTCGGCCGGGCGGCGTTCGAGCCGATTTCCTGGGATGACGCGCTGGATATCACGGCGGCGGCGTTCGAGCGGGTTGCCGCGCGCGACGGGCGCGAGGCGGTATTCCCCTATCATTACGCGGGCACGATGGGCCTGCTGCAGCGCGACGGGCTGGACCGGTTCCGCCACGCGCTGGGTTATTCGCGGCAGAAAAGCACGATCTGCACCACGATCGCCGATGCGGGATGGTTCGCCGGCGTGGGCGTCAAGTACGGCGTCGATTCGCGCGAGATGGCGGAAAGCGACCTGATCGTGATCTGGGGCGGCAATCCGGTCGCGACCCAGGTCAACGTGATGACCCATGTGGCCAAGGCGCGCAAGACCCGCGGCGCGAAGCTGGTCGTCGTCGACCCCTACCGCACGCCGACGGCGGAAGCCGCCGATATCCACGTCATGCCCCGGCCCGGCACGGATGGCGCGCTGGTCGCGGCGCTGATCAACGTGTTCTTCCGCGATGGCTATGCGGACTGGGACTACATGCGCGAATTCACCGATGCGCCGGACGACCTGGCGGCGCATGTGGCGCAGAAGACGCCGGAATGGGCGGCGGAAATCACCGGGCTGACGGTCGCGGAAATCGAGGCCTTCGCGAAGCTGTACGGCGAGACGGAGCGTGCCTATATCCGCGTCGGCTACGGCTTCACGCGCTCGCGCAACGGCGCCGCCAACATGCATGCGGTGACCTGCCTGCCCGGCGTGACCGGCAAGTGGAAGCACCGGGGCGGCGGCGCGCTCTACGCCAATGCGGGGCTGTACGGGTTCGACATGACGCTGATCATGGGGCTGGACGTGCGGGACACGTCGATCCGCGCGCTGGACCAGTCGCGGCTGGGGCCGATCCTGGTCGGCGAGGCAGACGCGCTGGAAGGCGGGCCGCCGGTCGGCGCGATGATCATCCAGAACACCAACCCGATGGTGGTCTGCCCCGAATCCGCCAAGGTGCATGCGGGATTCCGCCGCGACGATTTGTTCGTCTGCGTGCATGAACAGTTCATGACCGAGACGGCGGCGATGGCCGATATCGTCCTGCCGGCGACGACCTTCCTGGAGCATGAGGATCTCTACCAGTCGGGCGGCCACACGCATTTCTATGTCACCAAGCGGGTGATCGAACCGCTGGGCGAATGCCGGCCCAATCACGATGTGTTGTGCGGGCTCGCAAAGCGTCTGGGCTCGGACCATCCGGGTTTCGACATGTCCTGCTGGGAGGTCATCGAGCAGACCCTGAAGAATTCCGGCCTGCCGGATGCGGAGACGCTGCATCGCGACCGCTGGACCGATGTCGCGCCGGGGTTCGAGCGCACCCATTTTTCGAAAGGCTTCGGCCATCCCGACGGCAAGTTCCGTTTCCGCCCGAACTGGTCGGAAATCGGCGCCGACCACGCGGCAATGCCGGAACTGCCGGGACATTTCGACGTTATCGAACAGGCGGACGCGGCGCATCCGTTCCGGCTGGTCGCCGCGCCGGCGCGCAATTTTCTCAACTCCAGCTTCACCGAAACCCCGACCAGCACGAAACGCGAGGGGCGGCCGACGGCGATGGTCCATCCGGACGATTGCGATGCGCTCGGGCTCGCCGATGGCGGGCTCGTGCGGCTGGGCAACCAGCGGGGCTCGGTGCTGGTCCACACAAAAGTGTTCGACGGCGTCCAGCGCGGCGTTGTCGTGGTGGAAAGCCTGTGGCCCAACGCGGCGTTTGTCGAGGGAATGGGCATCAACGTGCTGATCGGGGCCGAGGCGGTGCGGCCGAACGGCGGCGCGGCCTTCCATGACACGGCCATCTGGCTGCGCGCGGCGTGACGGCGGCGCCGGAGGCAAAACCGCATATCGTCGTCATTGGCAACGAAAAGGGCGGTTCGGGAAAATCGACCACGGCCATGCACCTGATTGCCGGGCTGCTGCAGGGCGGTTTCCGGGTCGGGTCCATCGATCTGGATGCGGGGCAGGGCACGCTGACCCGCTATGTGGGGAACCGTGTACAGTATAATGCGTCGAACGGGCAGCGCCTCGTCGTCCCGGAACATCGCCGGATCGAGCCCAGCGACCTGGACAGCGTGCTGGAAGCCAAGACGGTCGATTGCAGCCGGCTGGAAGCCAGCCTGGCGGAACTAGGCCGGGAAAGTGCATTCATCGTGATCGATACGCCGGGCAGCGATACGGCGCTGTCGCGCCATGCGCACAGCCAGGCGGATACGTTGATTACCCCGCTGAACGACAGTTATATCGATCTCGACCTGCTGGCGGATGTCGATCCCGATACCGGAAGGGTCCGCCATCCCAGCCGCTATGCGGAAATGGTCTGGGAGCAGAAAAAGGCCCGCGCCCTGCGCGATGGCGGGTCGATCGACTGGATCGTGATGCGCAACCGCATGGGAACGCTGGAATCCCGTAACAAGCGATCGATCGACAAGACGATCAAGGAACTGTCGCGCCGGATCGGGTTCCGGTTGGCGCCGGGGTTCAGCGAGCGGGTGATCTTTCGCGAACTGTTCCTGAAGGGGCTGACTCTGCTGGACCTGCGCAACCCGGGATCCGGCCTGAAAATGAACATGTCGCATATCGCGGCGCGGCAGGAAGTGCGGCAATTGCTGCAGGCGATCGGGCTGCCGACCACCGAATAGATCGCGGCATTCGTCCAAAAGGCTGGAATTACCGGGGTGATACACCCCATATTGCAGCTATGGCGAAACTGCCCGCATCCAGTGGTGACGATGTCGCGCGATTCCTGAAAAAAGTCGCGGAAACCCCTGCGCCTGCGACCCGTGCGGGGGAGCGCGGTCGCCTGATCTTTGCAATGGATGCGACCGCGAGCCGCGAACCCAGCTGGGACCGGGCCTGCCAGATCCAGGGCGACATGTTCAGCGAAACCAGCCTGCTGGGCGGGCTGGAGGTGCAACTGCTGTTCTATCGCGGCTTTGGCCAGTGCCAGGCGAGCAAATGGACCCCCAATGCCAACCGGCTGCTGCGTTTCATGGAAAGCGTGCGCTGCCTCGGCGGCGCGACGCAGATCGAGAAGGTCCTGAAGCATGCGATCCGGGAAACCGGCGTGCGGCAGGTCAACGCGCTGGTGTTCATCGGCGACGCCATGGAAGAAGATGTCGATGCCCTGTGCCGGCATGCCGGCGAACTCGGCCTGCTGAACGTGCCGGCCTTCGTGTTCCAGGAAGGGGGCGATCCAATCGCCGAACGCGCCTTCCGCCAGATCGCGCGGTTGACCGGCGGGGCCTATTGCCGCTTCGATTCCGGCAGTGCGCAGCAGCTTCGCGAGTTGTTGTCGGCGGTCGCAGTCTATGCGGCGGGCGGCCGCCAGGCCATGCTGGAATACGGCAGGCGCAAGGGTGGCGAAACGCTGCGGCTGACCCATCAGATGTCCCGCGGCAGGACGTAGCGCCTATGTCCTGGCTGTTGCTCGGTGTGGCCCTTCTGGTCGGCGCCATCCTGATTGGCCGCTGGTTTGTCGGCGCCGATACCAAACGGATATTGAAGGCGCTTCGCTGGACGGGGCTTATTCTGGCCGTGGTGGTCGGCCTCGCCCTTGTCCTGACCGGCAAGTTCTCGTTTCTGTGGCTCGCCGTCATGGGGTTGCTGCCGTGGATCATGCGGCTCCGGATGCTGGGCCGGATGACCCGGTCGGCGCGGGGGCCCAGCAGCGGCGGCCAGTCCAGCGTCAATACCCGCTTCGTGGCCATGACGCTGGATCACGATACGGGCGATATGGACGGCGAGGTGCTGGAAGGGGCTTTCGCCGGCCGGCAATTGTCTGAAATGACTATGGATGACGTGCTGGCGGTGTTTGCGGATGCCTGCCAGGCGGACCAGCAATCGGCCAAAATCCTGGGCGCCTATCTGGACCGGGAATACGGCGATGCCTGGCGGGAACGCGCCGGCAGCGGGAAATGGGATTCGGAAACACCCCGGCCGGACAATGGCCGGATGACGACGGAAGAAGCGTACAAGATCCTGGATCTGGAGCCGGATGCCACCCGCGAGGAGATCAACCGGCGGCACCGGGAACTCATGATGAAGCTGCATCCCGATCACGGCGGCTCGGATTATCTTGCCGCCAAGATAAATGAAGCGAAGGAATGCCTCATGCGGCTGGCGTCCGGGGACGGAACGTAATAATTGTCGCAGCCGCCGCGGTTGCGGGTAGAAGGCAAATATGGCAGAAAAACGAATATTTTACCAAATTGGATTAAGCAACTTTTATGAACAAGAAAGTACGTAAAGCGGTCTTTCCCGTGGGCGGGATGGGCACCCGGTTTCTGCCTGCCACCAAGGCGATGCCGAAGGAGATGCTGCCGATTGTCGATAAGCCCCTTATCCAGTATGCGGTCGAGGAGGCGCAGGCTGCCGGGATCGAGGATTTCATCTTCGTCACGGGCCGCGGCAAGCATGCCATCGAGGATCATTTCGATATCTCTTTCGAACTCGACAACATGCTGGAACAGCGTGGCCGCAGCGATATTCTCGACACGATCCGCAGCTGGATGCCGAAGCCGGGGCAGATCAGCTACACACGGCAGATGCAGCCCATGGGGCTGGGCCATGCGGTATGGTGCGCACGCAACCTGATCGGCGACGAACCCTTTGCCGTGCTGCTGGCGGATGACC
>JAQCHR010000236.1 GCA_027619655.1 Pseudomonadota bacterium | reverse complement strand
GGCCTGATCCCGGAAGTAAACGAGGTATTCGAAATCAGCCGGTTCAATTTCGTGGTGAAGATATTCGATACGGTCGAAGCAGCGTTGAAAGCCCTTTCCAGTGATGCCGCTGCGGCGTACGCGGCGCGTTAAAGGACGTCATCTATCCGGAGGCAATCCGGCGTTACCAATGCAAGGACTTTCAAGAATGCTGGTTCGGTTTTGGGGAACGCGCGGGTCCCTGCCAACGCCCTTGAATGCGGTCGCGGTACGGGAAAAAATCCGCCGCGCCCTGCGGGCGAGCGTTGGGCACGACATCAGCACGCCCGAACGGCTTGAGGCTTTCATCGACCAGAAGCTCGCATTCTCGGTCTCCGGCACTTTTGGCGGAAACTCGTCCTGCGTCGAAATCGAAAGCGGCGGCAAACAGCATATGCTGTGCGACATGGGCAGCGGCGGCCGGGAATTCGGCAACGCCATCATGGCCCAGAAATATCCGAACAAGGAAAAGGTCATCAATATTTTCCAGTCCCATCCTCATTGGGACCACATCATGGGCTTTCCTTTCTTTGTGCCCGCCTATGTACCTGAATTCAAGGTCGTCATTCACTGTTGCCATGCCAATCTCGAATAAGCCTACAAGAGGCAGCATACGGAACCCGGTTTTCCCGTTCCCTGGGCAGCGCTCGGCGCGGATATCGAATTCGTGACGCTGGAACCCGGCAAGGAATACACTGTCGATGGCGTAACCGTCCGCGCCCTGAAGCAGCATCACTCCGGTGATTCCTACGGATACCGGTTTGAAAAAAACGGAAAGTCGATCGTCTACACCACGGATTCTGAACACAAGTTTGAACTGATCGACGACGATTACCCCTTCATACAATCCTCCGGGGCGCCGATCTGGTCATTTTCGATGCCATGTATTCGTTGGCGGACTCGATTTCCATCAAGGAAGACTGGGGCCATTCCAGCAACATTATCGGCGTCGAACTGGCGCAGCGTGCGGGCGCCAAGCATCTTTGCATGTATCATCACGAACCCAATTACGACGACACCATGATCGCCCGCATCATGGAAGAGACCATCCGATACGAGGAATTGAGCGAGGAAGGCGATTCGCTGATCGTGTCGTCGGCCTATGATGGCCGGGAAATTGTCGTATAGGGATCGTTAGTGCGTCGTCTCAAACTGGACGCATTGGCGCCGCTGTTCCACTGGCGGGGCCGCACACTTGCGCTGCTTTGCCTGGTCATATTTCTGGGCATCAGGGCGACGAACCCGGCGCCGATGGAATCCCTGCGGACCGCCCTGTTCGATGCGCTGCAGGTTCTGGAACCGCGCGCCTGGCAAAGCCAGCTCCCCGTCATCATTGTCGATATCGACGAGGAAAGCCTCGCGCATTACGGACAATGGCCCTGGCCGCGAAATCTGGTAGCCGAACTGGTCGATAGGATCTCGGCCTTGGAGCCGCTGGCAATAGGCTTCGATATTGTATTCGCCGAACCGGACCGGCTGTCGCCGCATTTGCTGCTTTCCAACTATCCGTTCCTCGACGACGCAACAAAGGCGGCAATTGCTGAACTGGAACCGCACGACCCCCGGCTGGCAAGAGCCTTGTCGTCAGCGCCCGCAGTTTTGGGGATCGGCGCCCTGGAATTCAGACCAACAGTGGTATCCAGACTCGTTTCGCAAGTACCTGTGGTCGAGCGCGGCGGCCCGGCTACGCCGCTGCTGCCCTATTTTCCAACTGCCCTGCAAAGTCTCGAACTGCTTGATGAAGCGGCGCCCAGTCATGCCGTCCTCAACGTCCTGCCGGAACAGGACGGCATCATTAGCCGCGTGCCGCTTGCCGTCAATATCGATGGCACGATCACACCGACCCTGACGGTGGAAATGCTGCGTCTGGCCGTCGGTGCGCCGAACTACACCATCCATCGTGACGGCGACCGGATCAGCGGGATCACCGTGGCCGACATCTTCATTCCAACGGAACCCGACGGGCGCGTCTGGGTCAATTTCACCGAACCGCGCGGTGAGCGATATGTATCCGCTGGCGCCCTGCTGGATGGCGGTATCGAGCTGGAACAGATTCCGGGCAAGCTCGTCCTGTTGGGCAGCAGCGCGCTGGGTCTTGTCGATGCAAAGTCCATCCCCCTGGCCAACCGGGTGAACGGAATCGAAATTCACGCCATGTTGCTGGAGTCCCTGATTACCGGTCAGTTGCTCACCCGGCCGCCCTACGCAGACTATCTTGAGCTCGGGCTCTTGCTTTTCTCCGGGCTGATCCTGATCGTCCTGATACCTTACCTGAAGCCGAAATGGGCCGTGCTGCCGCTTGGCGTCATGATCGTCCTGCTTGGCGGCGCCGCATGGAGCGCCCATCACTACTTCGCGCTGCGGATCGACACGTCTTTCGCCGGGCTTTCGGATGTCACCGTCTTTGCCCTGCTGCTCGGCGCAACGCTGGTCGATACCGAACGGAAGCGCCGGCTGTTGCAGGCCGATCTGGAAAGCGAACGTGCCGCCGCGGCCAAGCTGGAAGGCGAGTTGGAAGCCGCACGCACCATCCAGCTCGGTATCCTGCCCAGCACCTTCCCCGCGTTTCCGGAGCACCGGGAATTCGACCTGTATGCAATGCTGGAACCCGCAAAGGCAGTTGGCGGCGACCTGTATGATTTCGCCATGGTGGATGACAACCACCTGTTTTTCATCGTCGGCGATGTTTCAGGCAAAGGCATCCCGGCATCGCTGTTCATGGCACTGTCAAAGGCGCTGTACAAAAGCAGCGCCATGCGCCGCAAGGTCGCGATTGATGAAATCATGACTGAAGCGAATGCGGAAATTTCCCGTGAAAACCCCGCGATGATGTTCGTGACGGCGCTGGCCGGAAACCTGGATATCCGTACCGGCGACATCGAATTCTGCAATGCGGGGCATGATGCGCCGATCCTGCTGGCGCCCGGGCAACCGCCCCGGCCGCTGGAAATGGGCGGCGGCCCGCCGCTTTGCGTCCTCGACGATTTCGAATATCCGCGCGACAATCACCGGCTGAACCCCGGCGAGGCCATCATCCTGTACACGGATGGCGTATCCGAAGCGATGAACCCGAACAGCGACCTCTATACCGCCACGCGCCTTATCGACACGCTCTCGGGTATGGACGATGAAATGGATTGCATCACCATCGTCAAGGCGATCAACGCGGATATCGAACTATTCGTCGATGGCGCCGAAGCCTCCGACGATGTCACGATCCTCGGGCTGCGCTATATCGGTTCGGGATCGTAGGCAGTAAAAATCCCGCGTGGCGCGGCGCGCCAGCACGGGATCTTAGGGAACGACAATTCGCCGCCGTGAATACTTTTACCGGATCATCACCTCGACGCGGCGGTTCTGCGGTTCGGCTTTTTCATCAATCGTCTTGATATACAAATCCCATTCGCCCCGGCCATAAACCTCGATCAGTACGGGATCAATACCCCGAGACACCAGCCTGTCACGAATTGCTTGCGCCCGTTTGATGGACAGCTGCGCGTTGTAGGATTCCTCGCCCGTCGTGTCGGTATGGCCCGTCACCTGGATTTCGTAGGCGTCACGTTTCTTGACGTCTGCGAATACCAGTCCGAATTCCTTGTCCGATTCCTCGGTCAGGTCATCGCTGTCGCGGACAAAATACAGCCGGAACCGCTTTGGCGGTCTTGGCTGCGCTTCCAGTGCCCGGGCAAAGATAGTATCGACATCCGTACTGGTCACCGCGACCGGTTCGACCTTGTTGCCGGATGTGACCTTCGCCGCGGCCAGCGCGCTGTCCAGAAGAACCGCGTTTGTGCCGTCTGTCACGGTTACCGCCCCGACCTTGCCGTTCTCATCCGGCAGAACGATTACCAGATTCTTGCCGAGACGCGGTTCCGCGCAGGCCGCCGCCAGCAGCGCGCCCAGAATCGCCAGTCCCCTGATTACCCGCCTTTGAAACATCCCCTGAATCCCCTGCCTATTGCTCGTCAACCCGGACGAGGAACCGCGTGCCCCGGACGCCGAGTATCGCCGACGGTGTGCGGATTTTCATCGCTTCCGGCGAACCGCGCGCGATATCCCCGGATATCACTGACAGCGTCCCCTTGCCCAGTTTGGCCAGGAACGAACCTTTCAGCGTCGACGGGTTGTACTTGAACTCGTCCAGGCTGACATTGCTGTTCGGTCCGGTTGAAAAAACCGAATTGTCATCGAAGGTAATGCCCACGGCGCCGTCCTTGCCCGTTTCGATGACATCTTTCTGCTGTACGATTTTGCCGACAACCGCTGGCTCGCGCGCATCGCCGCGCACCACGAAAGCATCGCCGGCCACGCTACGCAATTGCCCGATCCGTTCGGCCTGTGCCGCGGCTCCCAAAGCCGGCACCAGGCCCGATACGACAGCCGCAATCAAGATTTTCCGTACAATGCGATGTCATCTCCTTAATAAATAACGAAGGTCCGCTAGACTAACGTTTAGATTAGCCGTCATTGCCACCGTTATTCGGAAGTCCGGTATGCACAGACGGTAAAAATACGGTAGCGTGCCACGCTTGAACATACAGGGAAAACGGCATGGCAGCGGATACCGCCTTCACGATTAGCAACACCCTCGAAGAACTGACCCGTGCCGCATCGGCGATTTCGGATTTCTGTAACCAGCACGAGGAACTGCTGCCGCTGGAGCACCGGATCACCCTTGTGCTGGAGGAATTGCTGACCAATACGATCAGCTACGGATACGACGCCGATGACACGGCACCCCATCTTATCGAAATCCGTCTATCCCCGGCGGATGGCTGGCTTCACGTCGTATGTGAGGATGATGGCGCGCCTTTCGACCTGACGCAGAAATCCGAGGCGGATATGGCTGGCGACGTGGAAGACAGGCCGGTGGGCGGCCTCGGTATTCACCTGATTCTGACGATCATGGATTCGGTGACCTACCAGCGAATTGGCGACCGCAACCGGGTTGATATGCGCATGTCCCTGACGGATTGAGCCGCGTCTGCGCCAGATCAGTTGATCGAGGGCGCTTTCTCGGCCGGCAGGTCGCCTGGTGTGAACCGGGTCGGCCCGGCCTGGTGATGCACCATCCGCCAGCGGCCGCCTTCCCGAACGAAGTAATTGGTCGCGATCAGGTAATTGCCATCGATCTCTTCGAAACAGACGACAAAGGCGGCGTCGCCAAAAAAATACACCTGCGGCGATATGCAGGCAATTTGTGGCGGGGCGGATCCGGTCAGGATTGCACGCCAGCTTTCGATCACGTCGTCATGTCCGTGAATTGCCTCCCAGCCGGGATGAATGCAGCAGACCCGCGCTGACTCTGCCCACAGCGCTGCCATTGCAGCAATGTCACGATCGGCAAAGGCGCGGTAGAACGCTTCGTTGGCGAATAGAACGGCTTCCTGTTCCGACATCGGCTCCCCGTCTAATCGATGATGATCTGATGGGCGAATTCACGTCCATCGCTTACCGTTATCAGTTCGAACCCCATCATTTTTGCGAGGTCAAAGAAGGTGAAATAGTCCTGCACCGCATTTTCCTGAAACAGCGACGTTGTTCGCGCGACCGCGGTCAGGGTCGCCAGAAGACCACGCATCCGATACAGCGTATTGTAGGCGTTGCTTGTGACACTGAGGATGATCATCTTCTCCGCCTCCTCGCCTTTCGCGAATATTGCGAATTCCGGCGGATAGGGGTTTCGCAACATCTGGCTGGTCAGCCCGGTCACGAAGGCGATGCGTGCGCGACGGTTGACCTCCGGCAGGGTTTTCGCCCGCGCCGTATAAGTTTCCTGCGATTGCGGCTCGGGGTAGTAATAGCCGGCGTGCCGGTCTGCGGCAAACCCGGCAAAGGGCGTGAAAACGAATAAAACCGCTACAAAAATGGCCGTCTGCCCAAATTTTAACATGTGACTTCCAATCGGTTTAGTGGGCCGGTATTGTTCAAAAACCGGGCCATCCAGTCGCGGTATTGCCTGAATTCGGCGCTATTCTCGCGGGAACAACCCATGCAAGACAAGAAAATTGCGTTTGTCGGATCCGGCTCGCCCCGCGCCAAGGAAGCCGTGAAGGCCCTATCCAAGCGCTATCCACATGTTCCCGTTGCCGATGCGGAAATTATCGTGGCGCTGGGCGGCGACGGGTTCATACTGCAATGCCTGCATGAGTCCATGGGCCGCGACGTCCCGATTTACGGCATGAAACGCGGGTCGGTCGGCTTCCTGATGAACAAGTACCAGGAAGATTCGCTGTATGAGCGGCTCGCAGATGCGGAATCGGAAAAATTTATCCCCTTGCGGCTGAAAAGCCGCAGCATTGGCGGGGCAGAAAACGAAGCTGTTGCGATCAA
>JAQCHR010000235.1 GCA_027619655.1 Pseudomonadota bacterium | reverse complement strand
GGCTGCGCGCTGCGCTACGCCAAAAGGCTACGCGCGCGGCCTCTTACACCACGGGTTGGGACACTACCCCGGAAGCTTCCCGGTTTGCCCGCCAATCCCGCTGTAGGGGACATTCAGTCGGCACTCCCGGTCGCCATTTCGCACACCGCCGCGGCCGTCAGCGACGTACCGCCGATACTCCGCTGCCCGCTTTTCACTTCCTGGACGCCGACCCAGGTGACGCCGCGCATGGCTGGACGAAGGCGTCTTGCTGGCGCCGGGAACGGTCATCCGGCCGAATCTGCAACCTTCCCCCTGGCGGCGATTTAACGTGGCGGCCTGCGGCGATGCAGACGTGATGCGCCGGCTGGAAAAGATCGCCGGCACGGCGCGTGCAGCGTGATGACCACCGCCTGTTCAAGGTGGTGGAAAGGAGCATGTTGCGATGCTATTGCCGCCACAGTACCCTGCCCGCCAACACATATCACAGGGACAGGGAGATCAATAATGTCTGCAGTTCACGTTCTGGCCGTCATCACGGCGAAGCCGGGCAAGCGCGAAGAAATCCTCACCGCCTTCCGGGCCAATGTGCCCGCCGTACATGCCGAAGATGGCTGCATCGATTACGGCGCAACGGTGGATGCGGAAGGCGTCGGCAGTTTCCAGACGCCCTATGGCCCGGACACATTCGTTGTCATCGAAAAATGGGCCAGCCTGGATGCGCTGATGGCGCATGCCGCCTCGCCGCATATGAAAGCCTACGGCGCCAAGACGAAGGACCTGATCGAAAGCCGCATCATCCACGTAATGTCCCCGACCTGATCGCCGCCCGTCGGGCGCGGCGCCGCCAAACCTCCGATTCTGCCGCACCTGCCGGTCCCGTGCGCGGACACAAAATATGGAATCCGGTGTTCTCTGCTGGTGTTCTCAGCAGTTTGTGCCATAAGAAGCCCCTGCCGGGGCCGACGGACATGACTCCGTCGGCTACCCGGCGCTTTCAAATTAGCTGTCAAAGGTAGTGTGAGATGAAGAATTTTGAGCCTGATTTCGCCAACAGGCTGACCACGGCCGCGCAGGCAAAGCAGGCACTTATAAAGAAGGCGAAGGCAAAAAACCCCGCAAATGCTGCGGAATACGCCAGGAAGCAGGCGGAGCGGCGCGCGCTCAATGTCTCACGGGCTGCCGAACAGCGCGCCCGCGATGCAGAACGCAAGGCCCGCATCGCCGAGCGCAATGCGGCCAAGCTGGCGGAAAAGACCGCCAAGGCAGAGGCGCTGGCCGCCGAGGAAGCCGCACGGGTCGCCGCGCTGAAAGCCGAGCAGGACGCGATCGAAGCAGATATCGCTGAGCGCGAACGCCAGGAGGTCGAACTGGCAGCGAAGCAGAAAGCGGCCCGCGACGCCAAATATGCCGCGCGAAAGTCGCGCCAGCGTTAGGACGGAAAATTCCCGGCACGGGCTGCGTCAGTAAACGAGCGCCTCATCCGCATCGATGAGCGGCGTTACGCCATAGGGCGTATTGATCATGATCAGCCCGCTGCCGAACATGCCGACCCGCTCGCCGACGCCATCGAACCTGACTTCGCGCCGCAGGAAATCCGGCAGCCCGGCGGCGCCCAGGTTAAGCGCCATCGCTTCGTGCAGCCCCGCGCCAAGCAGCGGGTACCAGAGCATGATAACCGCCTGCGGCCATTTCCGGTGCAGGGCAACGACGAAATCGGCGACCTGCGCATACTCGGTCTTGATTTCGAAACTGGGATCGATGAGCACCAGCCCCCGTCGCGGGGTCGGCGGCGCGATGGCGAGCACGCCCTCATAGCCGTCGCGGCGATGAATGTGGACGTCCCGGCCATGCATCGCGCGGCGCAGCGCTGCGTGCTCCTGCGGGTGCAGTTCCATCAGATGGACCCGATCCTCCGGACGCAGCAGCGTCCGCGCGATCAGCGGCGACCCCGGATAGAAATTCGCACCGTATTGCGAGCGAACCAGTTCGATCACCTGGCGGTAAGGATGCTCCGGCGGGATCCGCCCGTCCGCCAGCAACCGCAGGATGCCCCGCGCCGCCTCACCGGTTTTCAGTGCCTCCGCGGCCGCGAGGTCATAGAGCGCGCGGCCGGCATGGGTTTCCATATAGCTGAGCGGCTTGGGCTTTTCACAGAGCCGCGACAGGATGACAGCCAGGGCGGCGTGCTTGTGCACATCGGCCAGCGATCCGGCATGGTAGGCATGCTGGTAGGACAGCACGGATCAGTGTCCGCGCGGCCGGCCAGCCGCATCGGAAATAGCCGGTACAACGTCGGCATCGTCACTGGTTGCGGCGGTCCGTTGCAGCACACCGATCATGCCCGGCACGGCCTTACCCGCCTCCAGCCGGCAGACCGCAGGGTCCAGCGCCAGCACCGACATCCCGGCGTCTTCGGCCAGTTGCCGGATATAGTCGGGATGATGCGAATAGCGGCATTCCCGGCCCAACACGAAATTATCCGCTTCGGTCCGCTGCAGGGAAAAGGCAAACAGGCCGTCGGGCTGCAATGCCGCGCGGACCGCGCCGAAAAGCGCGACCAGGTCGCCCATATAAACCAGCACATCGGCGGCGATGACGATATCGTACCGCATGGTCTGTTCGGCCAGGGCCTGGATCGCTTCCGCTTCGCGCAGGTCGTCATAGATGGCCTTGCGGGCCGCCATGCCGACCATGCCCGGCGACAGGTCGACGCCGGCCAGCCAGGACGCACGGTAGCGAAACGCCTCGCCTGCCAGCCCCGTGCCACAGCCAAGGTCGAGCACCCGATCGCCGCCGGGCTGCGCCGGACGCGCCCGATCCACGGCATCGCGCAACAGGTACGGCGCGCGATATTCCAGCTTTGTCACCAGCGCCTCGTCGAACCGGTCGGCATACTGGTCAAACAGCGTCCGGACATAAGGTTCCGGCAACACCGCCGGTACCGGCGCCGCCCCCAGCAGCGCGAGGCGGATTTCGGCGCCCAGCACATCGGTCTCGGCATGGCGCAGGTAATCCGTGTAATGGGCGCAGGCATCCTGATGGCGGTTCAATTGTTCCAGCACTTCGGCCAGTGCGAAATGGGCTTCGGCCCATTGCGGCGCCAGCGCCAGCGTTTCCCCGTATAGCGACACGGCGCCGTCAAGGTCGCCACGCGCCTTGAGCATGTTGCCGTATTCCAGCCGGCGGTCGGCGCGTAGATCGTGGTCGTGCAAGGGGTAACCTTCCGGACAGCGTGAAAACCGGCGGATTGATACGCCAACCGGCCTGAATTACAATACGATTATTATTCCCGGCCGGATATTCCGCCCAACTTTCATGGATCGTTAGACATCCCCGGCGGGATAACGCAGATTGGCGACGGATGCAAAAACGCCGCCGGAAGGCGCGAACAGGAGACCAGTATCATTTCCACGAACAATTGCCCTTGCGGCTCCGGCGAGTTGCTCGACGCCTGTTGCGGCCGGTATTTTGAAACCAAGGCGGCGCCAACGGCGGAAGCCCTGATGCGGTCACGCTACAGCGCGCATGTCCTGGGCAAGGGCCAATACCTGGCGGATACGCTGTCCGCCAGGCAGCGCGCCGATTTCGATGTTGCAGAATTCGATGCCGCCTTCGGGCAGGTTAAATGGCTGAACCTGGACGTTCGTGCGATCGCCGGCGGCGGCCCGAGTGACGATACGGGAACGATCGAATTCATCGCCCGCTTTCGGGAACGGAACAGCCCGGGCGTCCACCATGAGCTTTCCACCTTCATCCGCGAAGACGGACGCTGGGTTTTCGACGACTGCATCATGAACCCCAAGCAGGAAACGCGGCGGGTGGAAAAAGTCGGCCGCAATGCTCCTTGCCCCTGCGGTTCAGGCAAAAAATACAAGAAGTGCTGCGGGGCATAGCGACCCTCAAACAGGATTGCCATAAAGAACGACCCTTCTACCTGGCGCAGGCGATACACACCGGCGTCGCCGGGTCAAAGTTCAGGCGCTTTTCGGCAATGACCTCGCCGCATTTCAGGCAATCGCCATATTCGCCGTCGTCCACCCGTTGCAGCGCGGACTCGATACGGTTCAATTCGCGTTCCCGCCGTCGCGCCGTTTCCAGCGCCATGGCCTGATCCTGCATGGCATCCATCCGCGACAAACGGCCGACGCGGCTCTGGTCCAGTTCGACCGGCCGGCGCGCGGCGCTGCTGGATGCCGACAGGTCCTGCAATGCCGCCCGCCGTTCAACGAGTTGCACCCTGTATCCTTCAATTTTCGCATCACTCAGCATGGTAACCCATGATACCGCACTGAAATAACGTCCACAAATGCCGTGGAACGGCACGGGAGGCTTTGACGGGCGCGTGCGGATGGTTAGTCTTGCCGCCACGCAATCAAGAATCCGACAAGAGGGGAACTCCATGAGCCGACTATCATCGTTCGATCCGGACAACATGTCACCGGAACAGAAGGCCGTTTACGACAAGATCGCATCCGGCCCGCGCGGCAGCGTCCGCGGCCCGTTCGCCAAATTACTGGTCAACCCGCCCGTCGCCGACTGTGCGCAGGCGATGGGCGCCACGCTGCGCTTCGGCGGTACATTGCCGGCCAACCTGCGCGAACTCGCCATCCTGGTCACTGCCCGGCACTGGACGGCGCAGTATGAATGGTATGCCCATGCGCCCATCGCGCTGAAAGGCGGCGTTGCCGAATCCGTGCTGGAGGCCATCAAGCAGCGCCGCCGGCCGAGTTTCACCGACCCCAACGAAGCGGTCGTGTATGAATTCTGCAACGAGCTGCACGAAAAACGCGATGTCGGCGACGAAACCTATAACTGGGCGGTGGAAAACCTGGGTGAATCCGGCGTTGCCGAACTGATCGCACTGTGCGGCTTCTATACCCTGATTTCCATGACCCTGAATGTTGGCCGCGTCGATCTGCCCGATGGCGAGGAATTGCCATTAAAGCCATAATCCCCGCATGAACGACACACACGCACTGGGCATCGATATCGGCGGCACGTTCACCGATCTCGTTGTCTATGACCGCAGCACCGGACGGATCGCCAAGAGGAAGGAACTGACCACCCCCGACGATCCGTCACGGGGCGTCCTGACCGGGCTAAGAAAACTGCTGGATGGCGGCATCTCACCCGATTCCCTGTACCGGATCGTCCATGCGACGACCCTGTTCACCAATGCGCTGATCGAGCGCAAGGGGGCGCGGACAGGGCTGATCACCACCGACGGCTTCCGCGACGTGCTGGAAATCGGGCGCGAGCGCAAATACGAGCTCTACGATATCTTCATTGCCATGCCGAAGCCGCTGGCCCCGCGCGACCTGCGGCTGGAGGTTACCGAACGCATGGGCCCGGACGGCGCGGTCATCACCCCGCTCGATCAGGTCGACCTGCTGGAAAAGGTACAGGCGCTGGTCGACAAGGGCGTCGAAGCCGTGGCTATCGTCTTCCTGCATTCCTACGCCAACCCGGCGCATGAGGATGCGGCGCTGGCCGCGATCGAACGCGCCTACCCGGACCTGATCGTCACGGCAAGCCATGACGTGGCGCCGGAAATCCGCGAATACGACCGCACCTCGACCACGGTCACCAACGCCTATGTGAAGCCGCTGGCGCATGCCTATGTCGACCGGCTGGTGGCGCAGACCAAGGAACTTGGCATCGGCGCGCCCTATTTCATGATGCTGTCCAATGGCGGGCTGACCCATATCGCCGAAGCCACGCGCACGCCGGTGCAATTGCTGGAATCCGGCCCGGCGGCGGGCGCGCTGGTCGCGGCCCATTTCGGCAGCCAGGCCGGAATCGACAATATCCTCGCCTTCGACATGGGCGGCACCACGGCCAAGCTGGCGCTGGTCGATAATGGCGAACCGCATGTCGCCTATCATTTCGAGGCGGCCCGTGAGAAACGCTTCGCCGAAGGCAGCGGGTTGCCGCTGACCATTTCCGCCATCGAACTGATTGAGATCGGCGCGGGCGGCGGCTCCATCGCCCGCCTCAATGCGCTGGGGCTGCTGCAAGTCGGTCCCGACAGCGCGGGCTCCGAACCCGGTCCCGCCTGCTATGGCCGGGGAGGGGAGTTGCCCACCGTCACCGACGCCAACTTCCTGCTGGGCTACCTGAACCCGGACTTCTTCGCGGGCGGGTCGATGCAGGTGGACATGGAGGCCGCCCGCGCCGCCGTTGCCCGCCTGGCCGCCGAAGCGGGCCTGACATCGGAACAAGCCGCCTGGGGCATCCACGATATTACGAACGAGGCCATGGCCGGTGCCGCCCGCGTCCACATCGCCGAACGCGGCAAAGACCCCCGCACCTATGCGCTGCTGACCACCGGTGGCGGCGCCCCGCTCTGTGGCTACAACGTGGCCCAGAAGCTCG
>JAQCHR010000234.1 GCA_027619655.1 Pseudomonadota bacterium | reverse complement strand
GCCGCCGACCCGCCGGACGACCCGCCCGGCACCAGCACCGCATCGTCGCCCTGGCGCTTCCAGGGATTGGCAACCGGGCCGAAATAGCTGGTCATGTTGGACGAGCCCATGGCGAATTCGTCCAGGTTGGTCTTGCCCAGCATCACCGCGCCCGCTTTCCACAGGTTCTGCGTTACGGTTGATTCATAGGGCGGCACAAAGCCTTCGAGGATATGGCTGCCGGCGGTCGCCTGGACGCCTTTGGTGCAGAACAGGTCCTTGATGGCGACGGGAATGCCCTCCATCGCGCCCGCCTGCCCTTTCGCGCGCCGCGTGTCGCTCACCGCCGCCATGTCGCGCGCCTGCTCCGGCGTCTCCACGATATAGGCGTTCAGGCCGCGCACGGCCTCGGTCGCGCCGATAAAGGCGTCGGTCAGCTCCACCGCGGTAAAATCGCCCGCTGCCAGGCCATCGCGGGCCTGCGCCAGCGTCAGGTTGCGCAGATCGGCCATTATTCGACCACCCGCGGCACGACGAAAAAGCCGTTATCCCGCTCCGGCGCGTTGGCGAGGATATCCTCCGTGATGCCGCCATCGTCGACAACGTCGTCGCGCTCCGCATGGGTCGTCGCCACCACCGAGGTCATCGGCGCAACGCCGTCGGTATCGACCTCGTCGAGCTGCTCGACCCAGCCGAGGATATCGTTCAACTCCCCCGCCAGCGAATCGAGATCCTCTTCGGGGGTTTTGACGCGCGCCAGATGGGCGATCGCGCGCATGTTGTCGCGGTCGAGCGGCATGGTTTTTCTCCTGTCGTGGCGGCGCGGAACCTATCACCGGGACCGGATGGCGACAAGTATGGGGACGCCCCGTTTGCCGGCGTGCATAATGGACCCATGGGTATTTGTACATTGGAAGAATTGCCGGCAATGCTGGCGCCGGGAACCCGGCTGCTCGGGCTCGACTTGGGGTCGAAGACCATCGGCCTTGCCATCTCCGATCCGGGCCTGCAGGTCGCCAGTCCGATCGACACGATCCGCCGCACCAAGTTCACGCAGGATGCGATCATTCTGGAACGCATCGTGGCGGAGCGCCGGGTCGGCGGGCTGGTCATCGGGCTGCCGATCAACATGGATGGCAGCGAGGGCGGCCGCTGCCAGTCCACCCGGCAGTTCGCCGCCAACCTGATCGAGCGCGGCTTCGCCCTGCCCATCGCCTTCTGGGATGAACGCCTGTCCAGCGCCGCGGTCGAACGCTTCCTGATCGACGAGGCGGATATGCGGCGCAACAAGCGCGCGCTGGTGATCGACAAGATGGCGGCCGGTTATATCCTGCAGGGTGCACTGGACCGGCTGCGCCGGATTCTACGCGACCGGGAGGGCCATTCGTGACACGGGACGACATAGACCAGGCCGCGGGCATGCTGGCGGCGTCGCGCAGCCTGGCGGGCCGGTGCAACCGTTTTCCCGACCAATGCCGCCCCGACACGCCCGCCGACGGCTACGCCATCCAGGATGCGCTGCACGGGCTGCTGGGGCCGGTGGCGGGGTACAAGATCGGCTGCACCACCCCGGTCATGCAGAAATACCTCGGCATCGACCATCCCTGCGCCGGGGGCATCTTCGCGGACAGCATCCATGCGTCGCCGGTCACCCTGAAACACCGGAACTTCCGCCGTATCGGCGTCGAATGCGAGATCGCGGTGCGGCTGGAGCGGGACCTGCCCGCGGGTCCGTTCACCCGGGACAGCGTCGCAGATGCGGTCGGCGAATGCATGCCCGCAATCGAACTGGTCGATGACCGCTATACCGACTATACGCAACTGGATGCCGCCAGCCTGATCGCCGACGATTTTTTCGGCGCGGGCTGCGTGCTGGGCCCGGCGCGGCGCGACTGGCAATCCCTCGACCTCGCGGCCTGCGCCGCCTTCATGACCGTCAACGGCAAGGATGCCGGGCGCGGCACAGGGGCGATGGTCCTGGGCCATCCGCTTGCGGCGCTGGCCTGGCTCGCCGGCAATCTCGCGGAACGGGGGCAGATGCTGAAGGCGGGCGACATCGTCATGACCGGCAGCATGGTCGAAACCCGATGGCTGAACGCGGGCGACTGGGTGGATGTCTCCATCGAAGGGCTGGGCATCGCGGCGGTATCGCTGACCTGAGGGGCAGTCATTGCGGCCTTTCGATAAACTCGATCGTCACGTCATCCGGATCGCGCATATAGACGACGCGGCCACCCGTGTTGGGGCCCTTGTCGATCGCCACCGGATCGCCGATCGGCAGCACGCCATGCGGCGCGGAGGCCGCGATGGCCGCGTCGATATCGTCCACGTCATAGGCGATATGGGCAAAGCCGGTATCGCAGGGCAGCGCACGCACCCGGCCCCTGTCCGCCGGCGCGAGGTACTGGATCAGCTCCAACCGGTGGCCCGGCCCCTGCACATAGGCAATGTGCAGTTCCGCGCCCTTCACCCCGGTCACCCGCTGGATGATCGCGGGGTCGCGCGGCGCCCGGGAAATCATCTCGAAGCCCAGCGCCTCGACGAAGAAGGCCACCGTACGATCCAGGTTGGAAACGGTAAAACTGGTGTGATTGGTCCCCAGGACCCTTAATGGTTTCATCGTTATCGCTCCCGCAACAATTTACGCAATACCGTTGCCCGCAACCCGGGCAGGGTCGCCCGAAAATACTATTGCGGCGCGGCGCGGGATTCGCAATGATCTCCCGCAACGGAAGAGGGGTTGACGGGGATGGACATTCGCAAGGTTGCGTTGGCCTGCATGGTCGTCATGGCATCCGCCGGTGCTGCGGCGGATGAAGACGCCGCTTCCGAACGCAACGATCCGCTGGAAACGCTGAACCGGTTTACAACCGGGTTCAACAGCATTCTGCGCGGCGCGGTCCTCGATCCGGTGGTGGACTTCTACCAGTTCATCACCCCGGACGATATCCAGGGCGCGGTATCGAATGCCGCGTCGAACCTGTCCGAACCGGTTACCGCCATCAGCAGCCTGCTGCAGGGCGATGCGGAAAACGCGGGCAATGCAACCCAGCGCTTCCTGGTCAACAGCACCGTCGGCCTTGGCGGGCTGGGCGACCCCGCGACCGGGATGGGCATCGAATCGCGGGCCGAGGACCTGGGCCAGGCGCTCGGCGCGAATGGAGTCGATACCGGTCCGCATCTGGTGCTGCCGCTTTTCGGACCCAGCAATTTCCGCGACGCCGTTGGCGATATCGCGACGGGCATTGCCAATCCGCTGCCGCTGGCCGGCAAGGCGGCGACGGGCGTGGTGCATTACGCGGACAATCAGGATACGATTAATGCCATTGGAAACAACGCGCTGGACCCCTATGTCGCGGAGCGCGAGGCCTATGAGCAGAACCTCGAATACGAAGTGAAAAACGGCATCATCGCCCTCCCCGGCTTCGACGACCCCGCGCCACAATAACCCCCGCCCCGGCCGGGCCGGGCCGGTCACAAATATTTCAGGTATATTTCAGCGGGTGCGCTTGCGACATGCGGGCCGGCACCGGTATATTGCTGCTTTAATGACCCTCGCCCAGACAGCGCCCGAAACAGGGCTTTATCGATTTCCGCACCGGCATATGCTCGGTATCGACGGGCTGACTGTCGAAGAAATCACGATGCTGCTGGATCTGGCGGACGCCTATGTCGACCAGAACCGCAAGCATGACAAGAAATCCGACGTGCTGCGCGGCCGTACCGTCATCAACCTGTTCTTTGAAAACTCGACCCGGACCCAGGCCTCGTTCGAACTGGCCGGCAAGCGGCTGGGCGGCGACATCATGAACATGTCCGTCTCGACCAGTTCGATCAAGAAGGGCGAGACGATGATCGACACGGCGATGACGCTGAATGCGATGCATCCCGATGTTCTGGTCGTGCGCCACCCCGATGCGGGCGCGGTGAAGCTGCTGTCGGAAAAAGTCACCGGCGCGGTCATCAATGCGGGCGACGGGCGGCACGAGCACCCGACCCAGGCATTGCTGGACGCGCTGACGATCCGGCGCCGGCGCGGGCGGCTGGACGACATGACCGTGGCGATCTGCGGCGACGTGCTGCACAGCCGCGTGGCGCGCTCCAACATCCACCTGCTAACCACGATGGGCGCACGGGTGCGCGTGGTCGCGCCGCGCACGCTGCTGCCGTCGGGTATCGAACGCTTCGGCGTCGATGTGTTCCACGACATGCGGGCCGGGCTGACCGATTGCGACATCGTCATGATGCTGCGGCTGCAGACCGAACGGATGCGCGGCACCTTCGTGCCCTCGATCCGCGAATATTTCCATTTCTTCGGCCTCGACCATGAAAAACTGTCCTACGCCAAACCGGACGCCTTCGTCATGCATCCCGGCCCGATGAACAGGGGCGTAGAAATCGATTCCGACATCGCCGACGACATCAACCGGTCGGTCATCCGCGACCAGGTGGAAATGGGCGTCGCCGTGCGCATGGCCTGTCTCGACCTGCTCACCCGCGACATCTCCCCGAACTAGCCCATAGCCATGACCAAATGCACCGCCTTCGTTAACGCCCGGCTGCTAGACCCGGCCAGCGGGCTGGATATCCGGGGCGGCCTCCTGGCCGAGAACGGCAAGATCGTCGATTTCGGCCCGGACCTGTTCCGGGACGGCGTGCCGGATGTCGAACAACGGGTCGAATGCGACGGGCTCTGCCTCGCCCCCGGCCTGATCGGCATGCGGGTCCCGGTACGCGAACCGGGCGCGGAACACAAGGAAACCATCGAATCGGCCAGCCATGCCGCGGCATCGGGCGGCATCACCGCGATGGTCTGCCTGCCGAACACGGATCCGGTCATCGACGATATTTCGGTCGTCGAATTCGTTGCCCGGCGCGCCCGCGAGATCAAGATGGTCAAGCTGTACTGCTATGCGGCGCTGACCCGGCGCATGGAGGGACACGAGATTACTGAAATGGGCCTGCTGGCTGATTCCGGGGCGCTGGCCTTTACCGATGGCATCCGCGCGGTATCCGATCCGCTGGTGCTGCGCCGCGCGCTCAGCTACGCCCGGACCTTCGGCCTGCTGGTCATCCAGCACCCGGAAGACGAGGCGATGTTGGATGGCGGCGTCATGAACGAAGGCGAACTGGCCTCCCGGCTGGGGCTGCCGGGCATTCCCGCCATCGCGGAAGTCATGATGGTGGAGCGGGACCTGCGTATCCTGTCGCTCACCGGCGGCCGCTACCACGCGGCGCACCTGTCCACCGCCGCCGCGATCAACGCGGTGCGCCGGGCCAAGTTCGACGGGCTGGAGGTGACCTGCGATACCGCGCCGCATTATTTCGCGCTGAACGAAAACGCCGTCGGCGATTACCGCACCTTCGCCAAAGTCTCGCCGCCGCTGCGCAGCGAAGCCGACCGCCAGGCCGTCGTCGAAGGGCTTCGCGACGGCACGATCGATACCATCGCCAGCGACCACGCCCCGCATGACCAGGATTCCAAGCGCCTGCCCTTCGCGCAGGCCGAGCACGGGATCATCGGCCTCGAAACCCTGCTGCCGCTGACCCTGGAACTGTATCACAACGGGGCGCTGACCCTGCTTGAAGCGCTGGGCAAGATTACGTCGGCCCCGGCGGCATTGCTGCGCCTGCCCAGCGGGCGACTGAACCGGGGCGCGCCGGCGGACCTGCTGCTGTTTGATCCCGACCGGCCCTGGAAGATCGACGAGGAAAAGTTCCGCAGCAAATCCAAGAATTCGCCGTTCCACGACCGGCCCGTGCAGGGGATGGCCCTGCGCACCTTCGTCGAGGGCCGGACAATTTTTACCGCGACCTGACGGCGCCATGCTCGAAACGCTGACCCGGCCCGAAGCCGCCATCGCCATCCTGCTGGGCTACCTGCTGGGGTCGATTCCCTTCGGGCTCGTGCTGACCCGGCTGGCCGGGCTCGGCGATATCCGCAAGGTGGGCTCGGGCAATATCGGCGCCACCAATGTGCTGCGAACGGGCAACAAGCCGCTGGCGCTGGCGACCCTGCTGCTGGACGGCGGCAAGGGTGCGGCGGCGGCGCTGATCGCGCTGGCCATCGCCCCGGAACTGGCGCCGCTGGCGGCGCTGGCGGCGCTCGCCGCGGTACTGGGCCACCTGTTTCCGGTCTGGCTGAAATTCAACGGCGGCAAGGGCGTCGCGACGACGCTGGGCGCCTATTTCGCCCTGGCCTGGCCGGTCGGGCTCGCCGCCGGGCTGACCTGGCTTGCGGTTGCCTTTACGCTGCGTTTCTCCTCGCTGGCCGGCATCCTCTGCATCGGCCTGGCGCCGGTCTACGCCTGGTTCCTGGCCGGGCCGGATGTCGCGGCGGTGGCCGCCATCCTGGCCGTGCTGGTCATCTATCGCCACAAG
>JAQCHR010000233.1 GCA_027619655.1 Pseudomonadota bacterium | reverse complement strand
GAACATCGCGGCAAACAGCGCATTGACCATCATAAGAGATGCGTCAAACGGCGCCAGCCAGGCGGACAAGACCAGCACCAGCGACAGCAGCGCCAGACCCTGCAGGATGCGCCGGACCCGGGGCATCGGGCGCGCCGGTCCGATGCCGCGCTCCGCCGTGAAAAAGCCGAAGGCGATGGCGATATGGGCAACGGTCAACACCAGCGACCGTTCCGTTGCGACGGCGAGGCCGGCGCCGGCGAGCCCGCCCTCCATCAGCCAGCCCAGCAGCAGCATCACCGCGAATAACACGCCGTAATATACGCCGATCCGATTCCGCATCAGCGCGCACATCAGCAGGAACCCGCCGATCAGCATCGCACCGGCCGTGAAGAATATGGCGGACCCGACCGGTGACCCGGACGCCAGCAGGGCGTCATACAGGGATTGCGTCATCATGAACCGGAACCTAGACCCTGACGCACCCGGCGAAAATGGGTATCACTACCCGTTCACCCTGCCGGTCGATGCCGGTAAGGTTGTTCCATCAACACGGAGGCTGGCGCGGCATGGCGAGAAAGAAAGGACAGGAAATGAGAATCGGTGACTATTCGACACTTAAGACTTTCGCGACGCGGACAGGCGCGGGCGCCTTGCTGGCGCTGACTATCCTGGCAGGCCCTTCCGTCCCGGCGCCGGCGCAGAACCTTGTAGACATCATCGGCGGCGCGGCCGGCAGTGCGGGTGTGCCGCAGATTCCCGCCTTCCTGCCGGACAAGTACAGCGTCCCGGAAACCGAGCCGCTGCCGATTGACGGCGTCTGGATGATTTCCACCATCGGCAAGCGGATCCGCATCGAGAACGGCCGCGCCTATGCGGTCGATCCGTGGCTGCACCTCTTCATCCTGCAGGTGAAGCCGGACATGGTCGTTTTGCAGAATTTCCGCCGCAGCGGCAGCGCCGGGCAATTCATGGCCGATGACCTGCCGTTGCAGGGACCGGCCAGCTTCCAGTTGAAACCCGACGGCAATATCAAGGTCACCGTGCAGGGGGCATTCGGCCCAGTCGGCTACGACCTGATCCGGCGCGAACCGGCCTTCCCCGACGCGCTGGGCACGGAAATCGCCGCCATGACCGGAAACGTCTACTCGCCGCCGCCGGCGGTTTAACCGTCTCCGCCGCCCGGCTACGGCGCGCCGCCGCCCGTGTACACGCCGGCGCCGCCGCCCGCCGCCGCACCGGCGCCCGTTGGCGGCAACCCGCTGGCGGACTGCCGGAACCTGGGCGTCGATCCCGCCACGGGTAACATCGTCTGCATGGACTAGCGCCGGGAAACGGCGCTCAGCCGGGCAGCAGGTCGAACGACACCGTCAACCGCTCGCCATCCCGGCGGATCGGAATCGTGTGGTGATAAAGCGACGAGGGAAACAGCACGATTTCCCCGCGTTTGGGACGATGCAGCAGCCGCGGGGAATCCGGATTGATCACGGGAAAGAAATCCCGGTTCTGCCCGAATACGATGGCCCCGTCGTCGGGACCCGGGGAATCCACAAGCTCGACATAAATTACACCGCTCACCCATCCGGTAGGATGGATATGGGGCCGCTGATGCCCGTCTTTAAGTAACCGGACCGACCAGCCGGTGATGGACGAATTTTCCGGCCACCTCTTCATGAACAGACAGTCCCGGTTGTCGAACCGTTTGCGATAAGCGGCAATTTCGCTCTCGATAATCCGCTGCAGCGTCGCAATGGATTTCTTGCCTTTGGAAAAAAGATTGCCATGGGTCTGGAAGCCATGCCGTGTTGTGCGGGAAACGGGCGCCCAGACTCCCGGAACCTCACGCAATTCCCGTCCCAACTCGGCCAGATAGCGATCGAGATCATCCACATGGCCGCCAATCTGTCCGACATTCACAAACGCAAGAGGTTCGGAACAGAAGGGGTGCGGGTCTTCCCGCGCGATCTGGCCGTAGACAAGCCCGCACGTGGCAGCGACCGAAAGGTTGACGCTGTCTCTTGCGAGGTTTTCCCGGACCCGCCTGTCGAAGTCGTCATATCGCTCCAGCGCATAGAGGCACATCAGCGCCTCTGCACGTGCTTTCCGGCTGTCCGCCAGATCGAAGTTGCGCAGGGCCTCGTCGTACCGTTCCAGTTGGACCAGAACCGAGGCAAGGTTCTCATGCGTGTTCGTATCGCCGGGACGAAGCCGCAGTGCATCTTGGTAGCTCGATATGGCTTGCTCGAATTCGCCCTTGCCGCGCAGCGCATCACCCAGGTTCGTATGTGCTGCTGCAAAATCGGGGTCAATCGCCAGCGCCTTGCGGTAGCTGGAAATCGCCGCATCCAGTTCATGCCGTTCCGCCAGAATATCGCCCAGGGTATTGTTGAAATCCGCATTGTCCGGGTGCCATTTCAGCAGTTCCCGATAGCTGGCGCCTGCATCGTCGAGATCGCCATTGGCATTGAGAGCATTTCGAAGCGCCGTATTGGCGCCAAGCGAATTCGGATCGATTTCCAGCGCCCGGCGCGCACTGGCAATGGCGCCGTCAAAGTCGCCGCGCGCCGCCAACACCAGCCCCAGATTGTTGTGGGCGTCGGCAAAGTCGGGATCGTGTTTTATGGCCATGCGAAAACTTGTTTCGGCCGCCTCATGGGATTCCCGGACGTGGTGGACGACACCGATATTGTTGTACGCGGCAGCTAGACCGGGCATTAATGTGAGGGCCTGCCTGTAGCTGGCGACGGCGCCATCGAGATCGCCTATCTCTTTTCGGGCGACTCCCAGGTTGTTGTGGAACTCACCGTTCCCGGGGTCGATGTGTACGGCTTCCCGGAAACTGGCGACAGCGCCCTCCAAATCTTCCCCGGCCATTAATGCATTGCCCAGATTATTGCGGGCGGCTGCAAACCGGGGGTTCAGCGCGACAGATTTTCTCCCGGCCGATATGGCTTCGTCGGTTCGGCCCGCCTCATTCAGGCATTTAGACAGGTTGGAAAGGATCGTCGCGTCTTCGGGCTTTTTCAGGGTCGCCGCTGACAATTCCCGGATCGCTGCCGCCTGGTTCCCCCCTGACGCGTATACGACTCCCAGCAGCCCCTGAATGGTACCGAGATCCTGCGCCTTCAGCGGTTCCGCGAGGAGGAGGCGCAGCTTTTTCTCCGCCGTCGCAAATCGTGCCGCGCGCGCGTCCTCAAGCGCGGAATCGAGCATTTCCTGAATCAGCATCCTAGGCCCCGAGAGCGTTGACGTTTTGACCTGCTGCGCAAACCGCCCCGACAGGCGGGCGCTACCAGCATTTCTAGCACCGGTGTCGGCTCGGGAACAGGCCCGGCCCCTGGCCGTCGCCTGGCGACGGGGCCAATTGACGGCGATCCACCGGCCCCTCTCTTGCCAACCTGCCGGGATCGGGTCACAGTTATGGGCAGGCTGGCGGGCCGCGGCGGGATTGACGGCACGCGCATCGGATTTCAGCGCATGAGGGAGAGAAGCGGATGAGTTACGATCTGGTCATCAAGAATGGCATGGTCATCGATGGTTCCGGCGGACAGCGCTATCGCGCGGATGTCGGCGTCAGGGACGGGAAGATCGCCACCATCGGGCGGATCAACGCCCCCGCGGACGAGGTGATCGACGCCGAGGGCCATGTTGTGGCCCCGGGATTTGTTGACGGCCACACCCATATGGATGCGCAGATCTTCTGGGATTCGCTGGGCTCCTGTTCCTGCTATCACGGCGTCACCAGCGTGGTGATGGGCAATTGCGGCTTCACCCTGGCGCCCTGCCGCGAGGAAGAGGTCGATTACGTTTTCCGGAACCTGGAACGCGCCGAGGATATCAGTCGCGACGCCATGCTGGCCGGCATCAAATGGCAGTGGGAGACCTATCCGGAATATCTCGACGTCATCGACAAGCTGCCCAAGGGTATGAACTACGCCGGCTATGTCGGCCATTCGGCGCTGCGCACCTATGTGATGGGCGAGCGCGCCTTTGAGGAACAGGCAACCGAAGACGACCTGAAAGAGATGATCGCCAATGTGCAGGATTCGGTACGCGCCGGCGCCATCGGCTTCTCCACCTCGCGCAGCCCGGCGCATCTGCGCCCCGACGACCGGCCCGTGGCGAGCCGCACCGCCGATTTTTCCGAAGTCCAGGCCATCGTCAACGGCATGGGAGACGCCGGGGGCGGCATTTTCCAGCTTGCCATGCAGCGCGGCACGATGGACGAACAGAAGGCGTTCTACCAGTCGCTCATGGACCTCTCGCGGGACAGCGGCTGCCCCATCACCTTCGGCTCGCTGACCCGCCGCGAAAGCCCCGGGTTGTGGCGCGACCTGTATGAGATCATCGCCCGGGGCAACCGGACCGGCTCCCGCATCTGGACCCAGGTGCAGGCGCGGGAGATCAACACCGTGCTGTCCTTCGAAACCCAGCTTCCCTATGACAACTGGCCGGTCTGGCGCGACATCCGCAAGCTGCCGCTGGCCGAACAGAAGAAGGCGCTGCAGGATCCGGCGATGCGGGCGAAGCTGGTGGCTGCCGCGAAAAGCGCCGCGCCGAACAAGAAGGTCACCGGCGGCGAGGCCCGGCCGCCCGAATGGGACTGGTTCTACTACATGGACCGGGCGATGTATCCGCACCGCACGCTCGCCGATATCGCGCGCGAGCGCGGCGTTGATCCGGTCGACGCCTTCATCGATATCTGTCTCGAGACCGACCTGAAGGCGTTCTTCCGCCAGCCCATCGCCAACGAACTGGAATCCGACGCGCTGGAGATCATGAAGGACCCGAATTCGGTCGTGACCTTCTCCGATTCCGGCGCGCATGTCTCGCAGATCATGGACAGTTCGCTGCAGACGCACCTGCTCAGCTACTGGGTCCGGGAAAAGCAGGAATTCAGCCTCGAGCAGGCGGTGAAGATGATCACCTATGACACCGCGACCGCCTGGGGCTTCCACGACCGCGGGCTGCTGCGCCAGGGCATGGCCGCCGATATCGTCGTCTTCGACCCGGACAAGATCGAGCCGCAGATGCCGACCGTCGAATACGACCTGCCGGCCGGCGCGCAGCGCCTGAAACAGATGGCCGACGGCATCGCCGCCACGGTCATCAACGGGCAAACGGTTTTGCGCAACAACCAGCACACCGGCGCCCTGCCCGGGCAGTTGCTGCGCGGGCCGCTGGCGCGGGCGTAAACCGGAAGGAAGGCGGGCCGCAGCGTACACATGACGTCCATCGACCTGCGCTCAGACTTCATCGCCCGCCCGACCCCCGACATGGTCGAGGCGATGGCCCGCGCCGCCCTACTGCCATGCGGCTTCGGTCCGCGCGAGGACGAAACCGTCTCGCGGCTGGAAGCCCTGGCGGCGGCGACGCTGGGCAAGGAAGACGCCCTTTTCGTGCCGACCTGCATGATGGCGAACCAGATCGCCATCCATCTGCGCTGCCGTCCCGGCGACGTGTTCGTCACCGAAGGCGATGCCCATGTGGTCACGTCGGAATCCGCTGCGGCCGCCGCGCTGAGCGGCGCGATGCCCCGCATTATCCCAGCGGTCAACGGCGCGCTGGAACTCCCCGCGCTCGCGGCGGCGCTCGACGCCGGCGATGCGCAGCGGGCGCGCCCGGCGCTGGTCGTGCTGGAAAATACGCATGTCCGCTCCGGCGGAAGATGCGTCTCGCTGCGGCACATGCATTCTGTCGGGGATCTCGCGGCGGCGAAGAATGTCCCAGTCCATCTGGATGGTGCCCGCATCTTCAACGCGGCGGCGGCGCTCGGCTGCCCGGCGCGCGACCTGGCGGCCTATGCGGAAACCGTCTCGTTCAATCTCAACAAGGGGCTGGGCGCGCCGCTGGGCGCAATCCTGGCGGGACCGGCCGCCCTGATCGCCGAGGCGGTGCGTATCCGCCAGATGTTCGGCGGCGGCTGGCGGCCGGCGGGCATTCCCGCCGCGGCCGGCATCATCGCGCTGGAAACCATGGTTGACCGCCTGGCGGACGACCATGCCAACGCGAGACGTCTTGCCGGGGAACTGGCTGCGATGGCGGGAATCGACGCCGACCCCGCCGCGACCGAAACCAATATCGTGCTGGCGCGGCCGACGACCATGACGCCGGACGCCCTGACGGCGGGGCTTGCGCGGCTGGAGGTGCTTGTGCTGCCCTTTGCCGGCGGGGTCCGGCTGGTCACCCATCATGAAATTACCACCGACGCGGTCGATACGGCCCTCGCCGCGTTCCGGACCGTTCTGGCAGGAGGATAACGTGGCATACAGGCTTGGCGTCGATATCGGCGGCACCTTCACCGATTTCGCCCTCGTTGACGAGGCGACCGGCGCGTTGACGAGCCACAAGCAGCTCCCCACCCCGCACGATCCGTCGGTGAGCGTCCTG
>JAQCHR010000232.1 GCA_027619655.1 Pseudomonadota bacterium | reverse complement strand
TCCGCACCCGCCAGTCGCAGCGCAGCGGCGGCGCATCCTGCTGCACGATCCGGGTCCGCACATAGCGGTCCGTCTTGCTCGCCTCGGCGGTGCTGTCGATGATGAATTGCTGGCCCGAATAACCGCCCAGCCGCGTCGAATAGGTGTTCAGCACCCAGGCGGCGAAGAGTTCCTGATATTCCGCCTGCTGGTCCGGCGTGATGTCCCGCCAGTAGCAGCCGACGACGAAACGGCCGATCCGGCGCATCGCGAAACTGTCCTGCAGCAGGGACCGGAAGCGTTCCTCGCGCTGCTCCAGCGTAACCGACCCGTCGGCGAGGACCTCGATCGCGCGGTTCGCCAGGGTCTGGATGAATTCGGATTCATCCGCCGCTGCCGGGCCCGCCAGCAGGCCGGCGCCAACCACGATCCCCGCGAATAACCGTCTCAAGGTTCCTATGCCGTCCCCTGAATTTATCCACCCGGAACGGAAGGATTATCCCCCGATATGGTCCCGACGGCAACCGTCAACCGCCCGGCTTCAGGATTGCGGCCGCGTGCGCCCGAACGGCCAGGCCGGGATCAGCGCCGCCATGAACAGCAGGGAGATGGCCAGGAACCCGTCCTGGAAGCCGCGCGTGTCGGCCTGCGCCGTGACAACCCGGCCGAGGTAATGCAGCGCCGCCGAATTCTGCAGCGATTCCGGCACCCCGCCGGCGCCCAGGATGCCCCGCACGGTTTCCAGCATTTCGCGGGTCACCGCATTCGCCGCCGTCTGGGTCAGGGTCAGGGCGTCGCTGTGCAACTGGGTGCGCTACTCCAGCACCACGACCAGCGTGTTGATCCCCACCGCGCCGCCGAGCAGCATGGCGAAGCTGAGGATGCCCGCGCCCTGCTGCAGGTTCTGCGGCGGCAGCGCCTGCATCGCGGCGGTGTTCAGCGACGGGTTGACCAGCGCCAACCCGACCCGGCCGATCAGGATGAAGCCCGCCACATTCCAGAACATCGTATGGGTATCCGCCGTCGCCATCAGCCCGGCCCCGGCGGCCAACAGGACCAGCCCGACCATGATCACCTTGTGCGGCTGGAAGATGTCCGACATTTTTCCCGACATGGGCAGCACCAGCATCGCCAGCAGGCTGCCCGGCATCAGCAGGAAGCCGGCCTCGGTCGGCGTGTATTGCTGGATGATCTGGCCGAACACCGGCATCAGGTAGATGGTGCAGAAATTGCCGATGCCGAAGGCCAGCGCCACGATGATCGCCAGCGTGAAGCGGGTGTTGCGGAACAGCGCGATGTTCAGCAGCGCCGCGCCGGGGCGGCGCTGGCTGGCGATGAAGATGGCGGCGGCGGCGAGCGCCAGCGCGAACCAGCCGAGGATGCCGTCGGAGGTCCAGCCCTCGCGCTGGCCGTTGGCGATGGCGGTCATCAGCGCGAACATCGCGACGCACAGGAAGCCATATCCCGGCCAGTCGAAACCGGCGGCGCCCGCCGCCCGACGCCGCGAGGGGATGAAGAAGAAGGCGAGGAAGAATGCCGCCACCATCATCGGCAGCGGCGCCAGGAAGACCCAGCGCCAGCTGAAGGTGTCGATCATCATCCCGCCCAGCGCCGGCGCCACGCCCAGCGCGAAGACCGTGCCCATGCTGAAGATGCCCATGGCGAAGCCGCGCCGCTGCGGCAGAAAGACCGGGAAGATCAACACCATGACCAGCGGCTGCACGAATCCGCTGAACAGCCCCTGCATCGCCCGGCCGAAGATGACGAGTTCCAGGCTGGCGGCGGTGGCGCTGAGCAGGCTGCCGGCGGCAAAGCCGACCATGGCGACGATGAAGGCGTAGCGCTGGCCCAGCCGGTCGACGATCCAGGCGTTGAGCAGCAGGCTGGCGGTCATAGTCGCGAGGAACGCGGTGGCGAGGAACTGCGCCTTGTCCTGCCCCACCCCGAAGGCGCCCATGACCTGCGGCACGGCGACATTCACGACCGTGCTGGAAAACACCACCGAGAAAAAGCCGAGCATCCCCGTCGCCGTGGCAAGCCAGCGATAGGCGGGCCCGTAGCGGGCGAAAAGATCGTCGATGCTGTCAGCCAATATCAGCCAAGTCCGCCGCTCATACTCGGGATCGGGCGCCGCGCGGCAGGCTCCCCCCGCCGCGCGCCCCCGTTATATCCCCGATACGGCCTTGCGTCTCAACCGGGAAGCGTAAACGCTTGCGCCTTTTCCTCGTAATCGTCATAGCCCAGCGTCCGGCGCAGTTCCTCGGACGGCAGGGCGCTTGCCGCCACCGCCTCGCCGGCCTTCAGCGCCGCCAGCCCGGCCTTGATGCCCGCGATGGCGGGGGACAGCATGCCGGTCGGGAAGGTGCCGATCTTGAAGCCGAGTTCCGCCGCCCGCGCCTGGGTCGGGGTTTCGCGCTTGCCGCCCGGCGACAGCACGGCGAAGGACGGGCGGCCCGCGGCGGCGGCGACCGCGCGGCGGCATTCGTCTTCATCCGCGGGGGAATCGAGGAACAGGATATCCGCCCCTTCCGCCACATACATCTCGATCCGCGCGACGGCTTCGTCGATGCCCAAGGTCGGGCGGCAGTCGGTGCGGGCCATGACCATGATTCCGGATTCCTTCGCGGCCTCGACGGCGGCGCGCAGCTTCATGCGCATTTCCTCGAAGGGCAGGGTCGGCTTGCCGGCCGCGGTGAGCGCGCGCGGGGTGATCTTGTCCTCGATCAGCACCGCCGCCGCGCCCAGCCGCCCATAGGCGCGCACCGTGCGCTGCACGTTCATCGCGTTGCCGTACCCATGATCGCCATCGGCGAGGATCAGCAGCTCCGGCGCCGCGGCGCGGGTCTGGTTCAGCGAGTCCTGCATTTCCGCCGCCGTGATCAGGTCCAGGTCCGGCCCGCCCAGCCGCGCGGCCGCGACGCAGGAGCCGGACAGGAACGCGGTCTTGAACCCGGCCGCATAGGTCAGTTTCGAGCTGATCCCGTCCCAGATGGCGGGCATGGCGACAAATCCGGGTTCGGCAAGCAGGGCGCGCAGGCGGGCGGGCGGGGTCATCATGGCAGGGTCCTCGGCTGAATTGGAATGAGGCCGCGATTGTAGGAGGCGGCGCGGGACGAGTCCACGCCTCCGGCAGGCCGCGACGGACCGCGCCGGCTCACGCCTCCGTCATCGTTCGGGAATATTCCTGCTGAAAGCTGAACCGCATGGTCACCGGATAGGCATTGCGCAAATCCTCGACCGTGAGAGTGTCGCCGCGTGCCGAATTGGCAGCCGTCAGCGCGCTCGCAATTTTTTCACAGGCATCATTCAGGGCGAAGCGCAGCTCCTTGCCTTTGCTGCTGGCCATCATCGTTGATGAACTTTCATCAAGGATCCGCCTTTCGAGTTCCGCAATGTCAGCGTCAAAGGTGTGCAGGTATTCGATGAATTTCGCCAGCCCCGCGCGCGGGCAGCCCGTTTCCATGGCGAGCCAGAACAGCACCTCCGGATAATTGACGCCATCCCGGTCGTTGAGGAACGCATCGAGCGCGGGCCCCCGGAATCCGACCCGGATCAGGCGGTACAGATTGATCATCCGCTTGACCGCGCGCGGGCTTTTCCCCGCCATCGGCCCAAGTTCGTTGATCAGGTCGACCTCGACATCGGTGAACTGGATGCGCGCGGCGGTTTCGGCTTCCGTTTCTTCGGGTGGCGCGGGAAATTCGGCGTCGACGATTTCGAGGCCCGGTCCGGATTCCAAAGCGCCGCCGGGTTGCGGTTCATCCGTATCCGAACCCGCCGCGCGGGCTGGCGGTTTCGTCACCAGCACCTCGCCGACCAGGCTCGCCACCAGCTTCCGGTATGTCCCGCCTTCGTCGAAGCGTAGCGGTTTCAGCCAGAAGGGAATCTGGAAAATCTTTTCCAGGTAATCGCCGGGGGTGGCGTGTCCCGAAAAATGATTCAGGCCGTTCGCCGCCTGGGAAAGCTGGCTTGCATAGGACTGCTCGAGCGAGCGGTGCAGCCAGCGCGCATCGACCCCGACAACCACGACGAACAGGTCGAAGGCGAGCAGCAGATGGATCGCTTCCAGCACTTCCACGACCTTGTCGTGGCGGCAGCGGTCCAGATCGTCGATATACAGGATGATGCGGTCGATCTGGGGCAGGTCCGGCTGCACGAACCCCATTGCCCCGCCGGGGTTACGGCGCCGTTCCCGCTGCTCCCCCATCAGGCCGGACATGGTGACGAAATCCTCGCGGATGCGCGACAGCAGGCCGAGCCGGGCCCGGTAGTCCTCGGCGGAGGCCCGGTCCGCGATGAAGTAATTCAGCAGCTCTTCGGGCTTGTCGCCCCGCGCGATGGCTTCGTAATGTTCCTGCTCCGCCTTCTTCTCCTCAAGGACCCGCTCTTTCTGGGCCTGTTCGACCTTCAGGTCCTCCAGTTCCCCCCTGGTCTTTTTCTCCAGTTCAAGGCGCGCCGCCTCCGCCGCCTTTTCCGCCTGCATGACCCTGTTATGGGCATCGATCAGCGGACCGAATTTCTCGTTCACGAACTTCATATGCGGCAGCAGCCAGGCCAGGGCGCCGCTGGCCAGCCCCAGGACGCTGCCGACCGTCCCGGCGACATCCTTCAGCCCGCCCAGATATTCCTCGGAGCCCAGCCAGGTCAGCAGTGTCGCGCTGCCGCCGCCGATCACCAGCAACACGGCCAGCCCCAGGACGGCATACCGGAACGGCCTTGTTCCCCAGCCCTGCATCGAGGCAAACAGCAGCTGCGCCCGGCCGGTGAGCTTCTGCCCTTCCTCGACGACCTCGCGAAGCCGGCGCGCGTCCGGCGTCTGCGACCCGAGGCCGAGTGAATCCAGCGCATCGGCGACCTTGTGATCGGGGTCCTTGACTTCGATCGCATCGACCAGCGCCGATGTGTGGGCCTGGATCAGCTTCTTGTTGGCTTCGCCCCGGCTTTTCTCGATTTTCTTCAACTCGGTTTCGGTTGTCGCAATGTCCCGTTTCAGGACAACAAGCTGCGCCGTCGCCTGGCGCTCGCTTTCCTGAACGATATTGAACTTCTTGAGCAATTCCTTGAACTGGTCTTCCTTCAGCCAGTTTTTCGCTTCCGTCAGATCCGTCGCCTGGCGATGCAGTTCGCGGAAGATATGGGACACCAGGCTCGCCCAGAGATTAGCGTCATTGTAGTGCCACGCGTTGAACCAGATATGGGACACGTTGGTCACGAAGGGCGAATGCGGGCGGGATTCACGCTCCTGCGTCAGCGTATCGACTTCGCTGCGGAGCATTTCCATGAAGGTGCTCTTGCCCGATCCCCAGTCGCCGAACAGACCGATCGCGAGCGGCGGTTCGCTGTCCTCCAGGCACACCAGTTCCGCCAGCGAGCGCACATCCTCCTCGATGCCGAGGCTGTTTGTCGACAGGGCCGCCGGCCGGTCCGAATTGTATTTGGTCAGCTGGGTTCGTGAACCGCGCGCGCGGCGCATCCGGCGGCGGCACGCGGTTGGCAATTTCCAGGATCAGCTTGCGCCGCACCGCCCGGGCGAAGTCGTTGAAGTTTTCGGCGACGATCAGGAAGGCGCCCGGCCCGCCGATCACGCAGTCGCGGTAAAACAGGTCGAGATTGCGGATGTTATAGGCCGAATACATGCCGACGCCCTGGTCCATGATCGGCAGCCCGTTGATGGTAACCCCGGCCGCGATGGCCCGGTCCCGCGCCGGAACGACGAGGTCGCCGGAATTGTTCGGCCCGTCGCCGGAGATATCGATCACCTTGCGCGTGGCGTCGAAATCGCTTTTTTCCAGCCAGGGCAATGCATAGTCGATGGCGCCGCTGATCGACGTCCACAGCATCGGCTGCGGCGGCTTCAACCCCAGGCTGTCCGCGAAGGCGGCCGCCCCCGCCGCATCCTCGATCAGGGTCCAGTCGCTCACGGTCACGATATTGCCTTCGCCGGCCCATTCGAAATAGCCGACCGCGATCCGCCCCAGCATGCCGGACCGGATCGCGGCCACGACCTCGGGATCGCGGAAGGCCTGGATTTAGCCCTGGCGCTGCAGCCGCGCCTCTTCGTTGTCCACGCTGCGCGACACGTCCACCGCCAGCGCCAGCAGCAGGTCCACCGGCGTTTTCGCGGCGGCCGGAACGGCGGTCAGGAACGCCAGCGCGACCAGGCCGATCCGGATCATGGCGGGCCGCGGCCGTTCAGAAGTCATCGCGGGAACGGAGGATCTGTTCACCGATATCGCAGGGCGGCGGAATGCGGGGCGTCGGCATGATCTGCTGCGCCTGGTAGATCCGCGCCCTGGCGGGCAGCGGCGGCACATCGGGCGCCGGCGGCGCATCGGCGATTTCCAGGATCAGCTTGCGCCGCACCGCCCGGGCGAAATCGGAAAAATTCCGCGCC
>JAQCHR010000231.1 GCA_027619655.1 Pseudomonadota bacterium | reverse complement strand
CCGCGACCAGCTCGAACATCTGCTCCGGCCGGTGCGGCAATCGTCGGTTTTCCTGATGCGTTGGCAAAACGGTCTTTCAGTGCGCGGAAGGCCGGGCTATCGCAACTGCGCTTCGCGTGCCGCCCGCAAGCTCTCGAAATCGGAATCGGCATGGTAGGAGGAACGGGTGAGCGGCGATGACGATACCATCAGAAAGCCCTTGCCCCGCGCCGCAGCCGCATAGGACTTGAACTCGTCAGGCGTGACAAAGCGGTCGATGGCGGCGTGTTTCGGCGTCGGCTGCAGATACTGGCCGATGGTCAGGAAATCCACATTGGCGGCGCGCAGGTCATCCATCACCTGGTGCACCTCTTCCCGGCTTTCGCCCAGCCCGACCATCAGGCCCGATTTGGTAAAGGTCAGCGGCTCCAGACGCTTCACCCGGTGCAGCAGCTCCAGGCTGGTAAAGTACCGCGCGCCCGGCCGAATTCCCGGATACAGGCGCGGTACGGTTTCCATGTTGTGATTGAACACATCGGGCTTCGCCGCGGCCACGACCTCGATCGCCCCGGCCTTGTCCTTGAAATCGGGCGTCAGGATTTCGATCGTGACGCCGGGCGCGAATTCGCGCAGCCGCTCGATCACCGCCGCGAAATGCGCCGCGCCGCCATCGGCAAGGTCATCCCGGTCGACCGATGTCACCACGACATGGTTCAGCCCCAGCTTGGCCACAGCACCCGCCAGCTTGACAGGCTCCATCGGGTCCAGCGGTTTTGGCATCCCTGTTGCGACGTTGCAGAAGGCGCAGGCGCGCGTACAGGTGTCGCCCATTACCATGAAGGTCGCGTGCTTCTGTGCCCAGCATTCGCCGATATTGGGGCACCCGGCCTCCTCGCAGACCGTAACCAGCCCGTTCTCGCGGACGATGTCGCGCGTTTCGCGATAGACCGGCGATGTCGGCGCCTTGACGCGGATCCAGTCCGGCTTGCGCTGGATCGGATTGTCGGGCCGGTTCCGCTTTTCCGGGTGCCGCAGGGCGGGAGCGTCCGTGATTGCCATGATGTCCTAGAAGTGGATCGCCCGGCCATAGGCGTCAAGGACCGACTCGTGCATCATTTCCGAAAGGGTCGGATGCGCAAAGACCGTATGCATCAGTTCCGCCTCCGTCGTTTCCAGTGTTCGCGCAATGCCGTAGCCCTGGATCAGTTCGGTCACTTCGGCGCCGACCATGTGCGCGCCCAGCAATTCGCCGGTTTTTTCGTCAAATACCGTCTTGATCATCCCTTCCGGTTCGCCCAGCGCGATGGCCTTGCCATTGCCGATGAACGGGAAGCGGCCGACCTTGACCTTGTGCCCCGCCTTCTTGGCCGCGGCCTCCGTCATCCCGACGCTGGCGACCTGTGGCCGGCAATAGGTGCAGCCCGGGATATTGCCGGTATCGAGCGGGTGAACACCCTTCACGCCGGCGATCTTCTCGATGCAGATGACGCCTTCATGGCTCGCCTTGTGCGCCAGCCAGGGCGGTCCCGCCAGATCGCCGATGGCGTAGATACCCGGTTCCTTGGTCTGCGCCCATTTGTCGATCACGACATGGGTGCGGTCGACCTCTACCTTCGTGCCTTCCAGCCCCAGATCCTCGACATTGCCGACGATTCCGACCGCCAGGATCACCCGGTCAACGGTCAGCGCGGTCTTCTTCCCGCCGGCTTCGATGGTCGCGGTGACATTGTCCTTGCCGCGCTTCAGTTCGGAGACCTTGGCCTCGGTATGGATCTTGATGCCCTGCTTTTCGAACTGCTTGTGGGCAAAAGCAGAAATTTCCTCGTCTTCCACGGGCAGTACCCGGTCGAGCACTTCCACTACCGTAACCTCGGCGCCCAGGTCGCTGTAAAAACTGGCAAATTCCATGCCGATGGCGCCCGATCCGACAACAAGAAGCGATTTCGGCATCGCCTCCGGCACCATGGCCTCCTTGTAGGTCCAGACCAGCTTGCCGTCCGGTTCCAGCCCCGGCAGGACACGCGCCCGCGCGCCCGTCGCCAGCACGATGTGCTTGCCGGTCAGTTCGGCGACCGCCTTGCCGTCCTTTTCGACCTTCAGCTTGCGCGCCCCGGCGGCGCCGCCATTGAGCTTGCCCGCACCGTCGAACACGGTGACCTTGTTCTTCTTCAATAGATGGCCGACTCCGGAATTAAGCTGCTTGGCGATCCCGCGCGACCGTTTCACCACCGCCGGCAGATCAACGCTGACGCCTTCGATCTTCAGCCCGAAGGCGCTGCCATGGGTGGCGTAATGGTAGATTTCGGAGGTACGCAGCAGGGCCTTGGTCGGAATGCAGCCCCAGTTCAGGCAGATGCCGCCCAGATGCTCGCGCTCCACCAGCGCGGTCTTCATGCCCAGTTGCGCCGAGCGGATTGCCGCGACATAGCCCCCCGGCCCGCCGCCGACGATAATGACGTCGAAACTCGTATCGGCCATTCGATTTTCCTTCCGTAACCGCTTCTGCGGACGCTGCTAGAGCAGCATCGTCATCGGGTCTTCGATCAGCTTCTTGAAGGCCGCCAGGAACTCCGCCCCGACCGCGCCATCGACCGCCCGGTGGTCGACCGAGAGCGTCACCGACATCACCGTCGCCACCGCCAGCGCGCCATCGCGCACCACCGGCCGCTGTTCTCCCGCACCGACCGCCAGGATGGCGCCCTGCGGCGGATTGATGACCGCGTCGAACTGCTTGACCCCGAACATGCCCAGATTGGAAATGCTGAACGTTCCGCCCTGGTATTCCTCGGGTTGCAGCTTGCCGTCGCGCGCCTTCGCCGCCAGTTCCTTCATCTCGTTGGAAATAGTTTCCAGCCCCTTGCCCGCCGCGTTGCGGATCACCGGGGTGATCAGCCCGCCCTCAATGGCCACGGCGACCGCGATATCGGCGCTGCGATACAGCTTGACGCCATCGCCGGTCCAGGAGGCATTGGCCGCCGGCACATTGCGCAGGGCGACGCCGCTGGCCTTGATGATCAGGTCGTTGACCGACAGTTTATAAGCGTCCGAACGGCTGTTCAGATCCTTGCGCAGCGCCAGCAGAGTGTCGATCTGGCAATCCACCGTGAGATAGAAATGCGGCACGGTCTGCTTGGATTCGGTCAGGCGCTGGGCAATCACCTTGCGCATGTTGCTGGCGCGTTCGAAATCGAATTCCGGTTCGAAGCCGACCGCGCCCGGCGCCGACTTCGGCGCCGTCGCCGCAGCGGGAGCCGCTGCTGCGGCGGCTGGCCCGGAAGCTTTTCCGCCAGCCAGCGCCGCTTCCACATCCGCCTTGACGATCCGGCCGTTCGGGCCGCTGCCGGTCACGCCGGACAGATCGAGCCCGGCCTGTTCCGCCATCCGCCGCGCCAGCGGACTTGCAAAGACGCGATCGCCATCGGCCTTTGCCGCCGGCGCCGCCGCGGGCGCCGGTTTGGCAGCCGGGGTCTCCGGTTTGGCGGGCGACGCTGCAGGCGCCGGGGCTTCCGCCTTGGGCGCCGGCGCGGAATCGGCCGCCCCTTCCAGGGCGCCTTCATCCTCGCCATCCTCGAGCAGCAGGGCGATGGTATCGTTCACCTGCACGCCCTCGGTGCCTTCCGCGACCAGCAACTTGCCGACGCGGCCTTCCTCAACCGCCTCGACCTCCATGGTCGCCTTGTCGGTTTCGATTTCCGCGATCACGTCACCGGAACCGACCTCGTCCCCTTCCTTGACCATCCATTTGGCCAGGGTGCCTTCCGTCATGGTCGGCGACAGGGCGGGCATCAGTATCTTGATGGGCATTTGTTTTCCCCTTTTCCCGGCATTAAGACCGGTAGCAGGCTGCTTTTGCAGCCTCGACAATCGTTTCGACCTGCGGCAGCGCCAGCTTTTCCAGGTTGGCGGCATAGGGCATCGGCACGTCCAGCCCCGCGACGCGCCCGACCGGCGCATCAAGCCAGTCGAAGGCCTGCTCCATGACCACGGCGGAAATTTCCGAACCGATCCCGGCAAACGGCCAGCCTTCCTCGACGGAAACGATACGATTGGTTTTCTTCACCGACTGCAGGATGGTTTCCGTATCCAGCGGACGGATGGTGCGAAGATCGATCACTTCGGCGCTGATACCTTCTTCGGCCAGCGCTTCCGCCGCCTTGAGGGCCTTGCCGACCATCAGCGAATGCGCGGTAATCGTGACGTCGTCGCCCTTGCGCAGGATCTTCGCCTTGCCGATCGGCACGATGAAGTCCGGATCGTCCGGCACATCGAAGCTTTCGCCATACAGCAACTCGTTTTCCAGGAAGATGACCGGGTTCGGGTCGCGGATCGCCGCTTTCAGCAAGCCTTTCGAATCCGCCCCGGAATAGGGCGAAATCACCTTCAGTCCCGGGCAATGCGCGTACCAGCTGGCATAGCACTGCGAATGCTGCGCGCCGACGCGCGAGGCCACGCCGTTCGGCCCGCGGAAGACGATGGGACAGCCCATCTGCCCGCCGGACATGTACAGCGTCTTCGCGGCGGAGTTGATGATATGGTCGATGGCCTGCATCGCGAAATTGAAGGTCATGAACTCGACGATCGGCTTCAGCCCCATATAGGCGGCGCCGACACCGATGCCGGCAAAGCCGTGCTCCGTGATCGGTGTATCGATCACGCGCTTGGCGCCGAATTCCTCCAGCATGCCCTGGCTGACCTTGTAGGCCCCTTCGTATTGCGCCACTTCCTCGCCCATCAGGAATACGGTGGGATCGCGGCGCATTTCCTCTGCCATCGCATCCCGCAGCGCTTCGCGGAGCGACTGGTTGACCGTCGGGCCGGTCCATTCTTCCTCATCCGGTACCGCGGCAGCGGCAGGCTGGGTCGCCTTCGGCGTTGCGGGAACGCTGGACTTGGCTTCGGGTTCGGCCTCCGGTTCGGCTTTCGCGCTGGCTGCTGGCGCTGTGGTGCCAAGGCCCTCCATCGCCGATTCATCCTCGCCATCCTGCAGCAGCACCGCGATGGGTGAATTCACCACAACGCCTTCGGTGCCTTCGGCGACGAGATGCTTGCCCATCACCCCTTCATCGACCGCCTCGACCTCCATGGTCGCCTTGTCGGTTTCGATTTCCGCGATGATATCGCCGGAACTCACCGCATCGCCTTCAGCCTTCAGCCATTTGGCAAGCGTACCCTCGGTCATCGTCGGCGACAGCGCCGGCATCAGTATTTGCGTGGCCATGAGATCTCTCTTTCCGGTGCGATCGGCAATCAGGCGTTAATGAGTATGTCGGTCCAGAGTTCCGAAGGATCCGGTTCGGGGCTGGTCTGCGCGAATTCCGCGGCGTCGGATACGATATCCTTGATTTCGCGATCCATATCCTTCAGGTCGTCCTCCTCCGCATGCCCGTCGGACAGCAGGATTTCACGAACCATGTCGATGGGGTCGCGCTCGCTGCGAACCTTCTGCACTTCCTCGCGCTTGCGGTATTTCGCGGGATCCGACATGGAATGGCCGCGATAACGGTAGGTCAGCATCTCCAGGACATAGGGTCCCTTGCCCGAACGGGCATGCGCGACGGCCTTTTCCGCCGCTTCCTTCACCGCGACAACATCCATGCCATCGACCTGGACGCCGGGAACGCCGTACGCCTGCCCGCGCTTGTAGAGTTCGGCGCCGGCGGAGGCCCGTTCCTGGCTGGTGCCCATCGCGTATTTGTTGTTTTCAATGATGTAGATTACCGGCAGCTTCCACAGCGCGGCGATATTCATCGATTCGTAGACCTGCCCCTGGTTGACGGCCCCGTCGCCCAGATAGGTCAGGCTGACATTCTTGGTATCGTTATACTTGTGGGCGAAGGCGATACCGGTGCCCAGCGGTACCTGCGCCGCGACGATGCCATGCCCGCCATAGAAGTTTTTCTCCTTGGAGAACATATGCATCGACCCGCCCTTGCCGTGCGAATACCCGCCGATGCGACCGGTCAGTTCGGCCATCACGCCGCGCGGGTCCATTCCGCATGCCAGCATATGTCCGTGATCGCGGTAACTGGTGATGACCGCATCGTCACCGGTGATCGCGGCCTGCATGCCGACGACTACCGCTTCCTGGCCGATATACAGGTGGCAGAACCCCCCGATCAGGCCCATGCCATACAGCTGGCCGGCCTTTTCCTCGAAACGCCGGATCATCAGCATTTCACGGTAATAATGCAGCAATTCGTCGCCAGTCGCCTTTGCAGGTTCAGAATTTTTCCGGGATTTCGTTCTCGTCGCGTTTCTGGCCATAGCTGAGCGTTCTCCCAACCTCAAAGGATACCATTCACCATATTCGAAGATATCTCGTAACCCGCCCCGAACGGTTTGGCAAGAGCACTATAAATTATTGATTTTATTTAAAAAAACGTTAATTAATCGTGTTTCGGTTAATCGCCTTGATTCAAGACACTTCCGGGCGAAGGCAAATACCTATCGTGGTAGTGTGCCGTCTGACTTGGGCAG
>JAQCHR010000230.1 GCA_027619655.1 Pseudomonadota bacterium | reverse complement strand
CTGCGGCCCAGGTCAGCGATATGGCCCAGCAGATGCCCCTTGCCGTTCTGCGGCAAGGGCAGGCCGAAATGCATGCCGATCCCCCAGTAAACCCGCGCGGCTTCCTCGAAGGTGTAGCGTTCCATTGGCAGGCCCCGCAGCAGCACGAACCCGCGGCCGCGCAGGACATCCTGCCGCAGTCGTTCAAGCGTTGCGCCGAATGTCGGCAACGGGAAATCCGCCTTGCGGATCGTCGAAATCTCGCGCACGGCGACCAGCGCCAGAGCCGCATCAAGTTCAGCCTGTTCGGCTTCGGTTATGCAATGGATCCAGCTGTCGGATTTTTCGAGGTCAGGCCCGTACCATGCCGCAGGGCCAGCGATCCGGCCATCCGGCATGGGCGTACCCGTCTCACCGCCACTGTCCTGCCCCAGTACCCGCATCGAGAGATCTCCCCGAATTCGCGAAACCGGATTCGAGTATGCCTCAACTCGGATGAAAGGTCACGGGCCTTAACCCGCTCAGCCCTGCTTGCCCGTGCCGTAGAAGCAGACATTCTCCAGTGCCTCGCCCCGCGCGAGCGCATCAAGGTTTCTGGCGATGCTCACCCAGCGCCGGACCCGGGTTTCCTCCGTCCGGGCGCTGACATGGGGCGACATCAGGACGTTATCCAGCTCCCAGAACGGAAAGCGCGACGGCCGCGGATTGGGGTCGGATACTGTCGGGTACTGGTACCAGACGTCGATGACCGCGCTGCGGATTTGCCTGTCCTTCAGCGCGTTGTACAGCACTTCCTCATCGACGATGGGGCCGCGGCCGACATTCATGAAGATCGCGTCGGGCTTCATCTTCGCAAAGCAGGCGGCGTCGAACAGGCCGGTGGTTTCATCGTTCAGCGGCAGGGCCATCAGCACCACGTCGCTCTCGGCCAGCAGCCGGTCCATATCCCCCATACCGCCGAACCAGGCCAGCGGCGCGATATCCGGCGGCGCGCTGCGCGAGATGCCGACCACCCGCATGCCGAACGCATCGGCGCGCTTCGCGACCTCGCGGCCGATCAGCCCGTGGCCGATGATACCCAGCGTCTTGCCATGGATTTCGCCATGCGCCGGGCCGATGCCCGGGGTCAGGTTGGTCCAGTTGTCGCGCCGGAAGTTGCGGTCATCGGCGCAGAAGCCGATTTCGCGCTCGATCATGGTCGCCATGATGAATTCTGCCATGGCGATCTCATGCGCCCGCCCGTTGCAGACCGCGCAGGTCTTCGGCAGGATCGCCGTATCCAGCCATTCGTAGCCGGTGAAGGGGATGTTGTAGAGCCGCAGCTTCGGCACGGCGGGCCAGTCGCCGCGCACCGGCCCGGCGGCGATGGCGTCTGCCGCGACGATCAGTTCGGCGAATCGTTCGAAGGGCTCGTCCTTCGCCCAGGTCAGGATATTCCAGTCCGTCGTCAGATGGTCTTCCAGCCATGGCTTCCACGGCGCGCCCATATCCCCCGCCAGCATGACGGTCAGTCGTTCACTCATCGGCCTTCCTGTACTTTTGCTGTTTCAATACGGCCGGTCGCCCGCGACCTGGACCCGGTGCATTTCGCGCCGGTGCGGGCCGCAGTCATTGATGGCCAGATGCTTGACGCAGCGATTGTCCCAGATCACCGTGCTGCCGGGGCGCCATTGCACCCGGCAGGTGAATTCCGGCCGGACCGCATGTTTGTAGAGGAAGTTCAGCAGCGGCGCGCTTTCTTCTTCCGTCATACCCTTGAAGTGCCGGGTATAGGAAATGTTGACGAACAGCCCCTTCCTGCCGGTTTCGGGGTGGGTGCGGACCACGGGATGTTCGGCGGAAGACGGCTTCCACGCCGCATCGTCGCGCACCCGGTTGGTGCGGCTACCATTGACGCCGGATTGCGGGCCGGCGACACGGCTGTCGTTATGCACCGCGATCATGCCCTCCAGCATCGCCTTCATGCCGTCCGACAGCGTCTCATAAGCCCGGTACTGGCTGGCGAACAGGGTATCGCCGCCCGCCTTCGGCGTTTCGATACAATGCAACACCCCGGCCAGTGGCGGTGTGTCGATGCAGGTGGTGTCCGAATGCCATTCCTGCCCAACGATGGCCTTGTCCCCCGGCTCCCGCTTGATATGGATGACCTCCGGGTTCGGCCCGTCATTGTGCAGGAAGGGATGCACGATCAGCGGCCCGAACTGCCGCCCCAGCGCCATCAGTTGCGCATCATCCAGCTTCTGTTCACGGAACACGATGATCGAATGATCCAGCAGCGCCCGGTGAACAGCGTCGAAATCCGCGTTCCCCATCGGCTTCGCGACATCGACTCCAAAAACCTCCGCCCCGATCTGCGGGGTCAGCGGACGAACCTCAATACCCATGGCAATCCCTCCCTGATGCTTCCCGCCTATGGCAGCGCGCGCGCTTCCTGGAACCGGCGGAACAGGTCCAGGAAATTCTCTTCCGTGTCCACGGTCTCGCGAAACCCGTATTTGCGGGTCTTGTTCATCGAGGACATGAAATCCCAGTGCGGCGTGAACAGGAAATCGCCGTAGGCCCACAGCGCGACATCCTTGTAGGGCGTCTTGCGGAGCCCGTGCTTTTCAACGATCCGTTCCCAGACCGGCGCCTTGTCGCCCATTGCCAGGGTCAGGTTGGTGGTGCGGACCGGACCCAGTTCCATGCCAAAATACCGGGCGAAAACCGGCCACAGATTGGACCAGCGGATGAAATCGCCGTTGAGCATGTTGAACGCCTCGTTGGCGCAGGCCGGCTCGGTCGCCATCCAGGTCAACGCCCTGGCCAGCAGGGTCGCATCCGTGCACTGGAAGATGGCGTTATAGTTCGCCGGTGTGCCGGGGAAACAAAGCGGCAGGCCCAGTTCCTTCGAAATCGCAGCATAGACGCCGATCACCATCACCATATTGCGCGGCATGTCGGTCGCGTAGTCGAGGATCCCGTGCGGGCGACTGGACGTATAGGTCCAGGGCGCGGTCTTGACGCGCTCGATCAGGTAGTCTTCCTGCACATAGTAGAAATTGTTGACCAGAACGCGGGGGTCGTCCTCCTTCGAGGGGGTCTTGAAGGGCCCCAGGTTGGATCCGTACCATTTGGTGCCCTCGACCAGATGGACATGTTCCAACGGATTACCACGGGCTTCCGTCGCCTCGACGACATTCCGCAGCATCGTCGCGTTTTCCGCGATAGGCTCCAGCCCCTTGGAATCATGGTCGTAGCGGCCGCAATAGAACAGATGCGTGATGCCGCTGACATCGGCGAGGGCCTGGTCGCAAGCCTCCCGTTTCATCAGGTCGGCATGCACGTAATGCACGCCCTGCCGCGGCTGGTCCGGGGCGCTGCGGGTCAGCGCCACCACTCCCAATCGTCCAGCCCCGCCAGATGGTCGGCCAGCCGGCCGCCGACGATCCCCGTACCGCCGGGAATCAGTGCCTTGTAACGCGCCATATTGTGCTGTTCCCTATTCCGCTGCCGCGCGCGCTGGATAGGCCAGCGCTGCCACAAAGTCCCGCGCCGAAGTATCTTCCAGCGACATTGCCAGGGATTCCAGCCGGATCGCCTGGTCTTCGGTCAGGATACCCTTCATCAGCCGGTGAAATTTCTCTATCATCACCGCTTCCTTGTTCGGATTGGCGATGGAGCCGGACGGATCGTCCCGGTGGGCGCGGTCGAATTCACCGCTGCCGGGGACACGCTCGACTTCCACCCACCCCGGATAATGCGACGGGTAGATATCGTCCATTTCCGCGTCATGGACCAGTTCGATCCGCTGCGCCAGTTCAACGGTCGCCGGTTCCGACAGCCGGTCAGTCGAGAATTCGCCCGGCAGCGCCTGGCCATACCGCAGGGACGCCGCCACGCAGAACCGCATGCTCATCTGCGCGTTCAGCACCGTGCCGGGCACGTAGTCGAAGCCGCATTGCTCATCAACCAGCCGACACTGCCCGACGCGAACCCGGCGTCCCGTCAGGTCAGGATAGCGGTCATGCAACTCAATACCGGCATCGATATAGGAATGGGTGCTACCGCAGGCCGCGTGCGGCTTGAAGGATGTGGTTTCCTGCCGCCAGACTTTGCCGAGTCCTTCGATCAGCGGCGCGTGATTGCCCGCATCGGTGAAGGTCCACAGGAAGCCGCCATCGACGGCCTCATAAATCTGCGTCGGGCCGGTAAAGCCGGCCGCCGCGAGTTCTGCCGCAGCGACGCCCGACCTGGCCGCCTGCCCCGCATGCAGCCGCTTGCTCATGGCACCGTCGGCGGTAAAGGCGAAGAGGCCGCTGCTCTGCGTGCCCGCCAGGCCCAATGCCCAGGCTGTCTGTTCGGGATTCAGCCGCATCAGCACGGCGGCAGCCGCCGCCGCGCCGAAGGTGCCGCAGATACCGGTGATATGCCAGCCACGCGCCTTCGCATCCGCCGCGCCGATTGCCGCCGCCGAGCGGATCATCACCTCATACCCCGCGGCAATCGCGGTCATCAGCATTTCGCCGGAAGCATCGACGCTTTCGCCGACGGCCAGCGCCGCCGGGACCACCACCGCGCCGGGATGCTGCTTGGTCTGGTGAAAATCGTCCAGTTCGAAGGCATGGGTCGCGACCCCGTTGACCAGCGCCGCATCCGAGGGCCGCATCGAGGCGGTATTGTCGCCCCAGACAGAGGAGACGCCGCTGCCGCCACCGGCCCGCACCCAGCCTTCCGCGATTTCGGTCCAGGGTTGCGAGCGTCCCTGCAGCCCGCAGCCGAACGTATCCAGCACCGCGTGGCGCAGGAACCGCCGCGTGCTTTCCGGCACGTCTTCCGGTTTCAGATTCGCCACCCATTCCGCCACCTGCATGGTGACGCCCTGCGCCGCCTTTTTCCGGTCTGTCATCATCGTCTCCGTCTCGTTTCTTTCGCGTTGCTATGCTGCCGCCATACGAGCCAGCGCCGAGGCCGGCACATAGACAAACCCGTCGAACAGGCGCCGTTGCGTCCGAACCACGGTGGCTTTTTCCACGTGCCAGTTATCGTTCTTCCGTGCAACGTCCGCCGCGCAGACGATAACACCCGAAGGCTGAATGATGCGAATATCGTCCGCCCCGTTACGTAGGCAACGGTTTACGACTGTACCCTCAATCCGGGCCGCGGTCGCCATGCAGATCGTCCCGGTCAGCGGCAGCGCGCGATGCACATTGCCCATGGATACCATCCGACCGGTCAGGTCGCCGGATTCCGCCGAAACGGCTTCGCCCGACAGCAGCACCGCGTCCTGCGCCGGCGACACGAAACCGATCGTCGGCTTGTTCGGCGACGGCGGCAATCCCATCGCCACCCCACCGGCCTCCCGGATTGCCCGCAGCCGATCCATCAGGTCCGACCGGGCGTCCAGGTCGGCAGGCAGTTCCGCACCGGATATGCCGAGATCCGCCGCCGCGACGAAGACAGCCGGATTGGCGGAGTCGACCAGCGATGCCTCAATCGGTTCGAACCCTTCGGGATGCAGCATATCCACCACGTTCCCCGTCGGCAGAAGCCGCCCGGTGCCGGCCCCGCCCGGGTCGAGGAATTCGAGCCGAACCGGCGCCCCCGTCCCGGCGACACCCGGCAGCGCCTGCATGCCATCGACGGCGGCGCTGCCGTCATCAATAGCGAAGCGCGAATGGATGATCTTGTTCGTATTGGTATTGTGGATCCGGACCAAGGCATCATTCCCTGTCGCCGGCACCAGGCCTTCATCCACCGCGAACGGCCCCATCGCCGAGGACATGTTGCCGCAATTGGAGCCATACGAAACCTGCGCGTCACGCACTGAAACCTGGGCAAACGTGTAGCCGATATCCGCATCGGCGCGGCTCGGCGGGCTGATCACGCAGACCTTGCTGAGCGATGAAATTCCGCCGCCCATGCCGTTGAGCTGCCGCCCGTTCGGATCGGGACTGCCGATGGCGGCCAGGAAGATCGCATCCCATTGCGAATGGTCCGCCGGCAGGTCCTTTTCATGAAAAACCAGTGCGTTGCTCGTCCCGCCGCGCATGAACGCCGCCGGTATCCTGATTTGCCTCATTCGGAATCTCCCCGCAATATCGCCGTCCAATGTTACGCCGGACGGGCCAGCAATGTCATCAGGCGGACGATATCCGCCGCCGACAGTTCATCGAACCGCCGGGCCAGCGACACCACGTCTTCTGCCGAATCGCCGTCGAGCCGGATAGCGAGGCAGTCCCGCACCTTGACCAGGTGTTCGGCTTCGCTGATCGGTGGGCTGCCCCAGCGGCCGCGCGGGCCGTCGCAGCGCGCCGTATGGCCGGACCCGTTCTTCAGCGTCACCGTCGTTTCCACATGCATCTGGTCGAACCGCGCCGGGATGTTCCCGTCCAGCCGCAGCGTAATGCGATCCAGCATCGCGACCATATCCGGCGCGAACCGGCGGGAATCCTCGAAGCTGGTCATCGTAACCCGGCCATCCAGCAGCGCGCAGGCGG